>DAOVWP010000081.1 GCA_030636615.1 Candidatus Nanohaloarchaea archaeon | reverse complement strand
AGGGCTTCTACAATTTTTGTATTGTAATCTTTTTGTGACATATGTCATATTTTTGTGACAATTGTTTATAAATGTTTGTGTCAATTATTTTTAACATATGTTAAATTATCTTAACAGTTGTTGTATCTATTTGATCTATACTTCTGCTAATAGATTGTGCACCACTTTCAGGTGTGATTGTTATTGAAGAATATCAAAGCGAGGGGCAGTGTAAGAAGTATGGATCATATGGATGTTTGACATTATAATAAACTATTAAGAATTTTTAACAGGTCTGCTTTGAAGTTGAAGATATTTTTTATTATCTCTTTTCCTTGATTGAAATCCATCTTTTTTCCGTAATAGTTTATGTTGTTTCTTATATACCTGAACCTGTCAAAATCATGCCATCTAAGCCCTGGATAGATTGTCTCAAGAAGCTTTTCTATGCAGATATGAGATACCACCTTATAGCTATTCATAATGCAGACAGCTTCAAGGATCTCTCTCAATGAATCGTAAGCCATCGGTACAAAAGCAGATATATTGTTTTCATCAAGGACTGTCTCTTTAACCACAGTTTCTTTTATGTCTGACATTTCTTTTAGGGATTTTGCAAGCTCCGGGTTGGGTCTTGTCTTTTTGATATATCCTTTTCTTTTGCATTCTGCCAGATCCATTCCACATTACCCTGTAAAGTTATCCCGTTTGCCATATTGTTTACCAGATGCTCGTTTCTTATCTCTTTGATGCTTTTGTGAGTGAAAAGCTGAATCTTTCTCTTAAGCTTCTGTTCATATTTTTTTTGGTCAGGCAGAACTTTTATGTTCTCTGTGATTATCAACAGATCTATATCGCTGTCCTTTGTATCCATGCCTTTTGACGCTGAGCCGAAAAGCACAATTGCAGGCTTTAGATAAAACCGGTTTAAGGCTTCTAAAAGACCTGTGTCATTAAGCTGCTGTATTGTGTAGTATGTTTTCAAGTTCCTGTATATTTCACTACCTAGATCTGCCTTGTAAAGGTCAAGGATTCTCTCTTTCCTGTATTTTATAAAACCTTTACTCTTGAGGTCTTTTAGTCTTTTGCTTGCGGTTGCCGGAGTTATCTTCAATATCCTTGCTATTTCGCGCACGTTGAACTCTGTGTTGGGTGCCTCAAAGAAAGGTCTTAAAGTGTATATTTCTTTAAACATGTGTTTAATTTTATGAACAAGTGTTTATAAATGTTTGTGTGAGGCTTTTAGCGGATTCAGTTTAAAGTAATCTCTATCTTGATTTAGGGCACCATAAATAGATTATGCACCACTTTTAGGTGTGGTTTTTTAGAAGAAGATTTCAGGCAAGAACTTGTTGAGCTGCTGTTTTTTCTGCTGCTTTGATGTCTTTCATCTTCAAAGAATAGGCCTCGCATATCTGGCAGCTGGGAAGAGAAGAATATAATGCATTGCTCTTGTCAGGGACGAGCAGTATGTGGTAATGTATTTCATAATCTTTGGTTCCAGTACTAGTTGTTGCCGGGTACTCATCTTTACGTTTCAGGCATGGGACTGTCATGAAGCTTTCGCCAGGTATGGGGATTTTTAAGAGTGTCTTGTTTCTTATTTCTGCTTCTTCATAATTAAAAGATCTGAAAAGAGGGACAAGGTTATCTTCTGCAAAGCTGTTTAGGTCATTTACATCGTATATGGGGTCTTTTGGAGATACTATTAAGGTGGCTATGCTTCTTACCGGGTCGTCAATCTGATTGCCGGACAACGGGCCGATTGCCGCTTTTTTCTGGACATCTATGTTTTCGTTTTGCTCCAGTATATCTAATATTTGCTGGTAGATTTCATCGTTGTCAGGAAACATGATTTTAATTTCGTGCGAATAATTATAAATCTATTGCCGGATTCATCAATTAAAGCTGTGTTTCTGTGCATCATTTAAATATTATTCTGACCTTAATGTTCTTATGAGAGAGAAGCAGAAGGAAGTTGATGCGTGGATATCTGAGCATGGCGGGTACTGGCCTCCTCTGAGCATGCTTGCGCGGCTTATGGAAGAGGTTGGCGAGTTTTCGCGCGAGGTAAATATCGTGTACGGGATGAAGAAGAGGAAGCCTGAGGAGAAGATTAAACAGATTGAGGATGAAATGGGCGATGTGCTTTTTAATCTGATATGTTTTGCTAATTATCTTGAGATTGATCTTGATAAAGTGTTTTCTGATATGATGGAGAAGGTTCAGGGTAAGAGAGAGTAGGGCTATGTCATCTTTTCTTTAGAAGCTTTCTGTTTTCAGGTTCTGTCAGGTAATTGCCATCCGTTATGGCTGGCTTGCCTGTTTTGTTTTCAAGTTCCAGTCGAGCGTTCTTTGCGACAGTTCCGCCGTCGTTTGATACTTTTACATGTTCATCAAAGGCTTTCGGATCTTTTGCTCTTTCAATCTCAGCTGTTGAGGCATCGCCAAGCATAGAGAAAATAAGTTCTAAGTCAGTCATGTGATCCCTTAAGTTTTCTCTGTCAAGACCCTTTAGTTTTTTGTATTCTGTCGGTGTCATCCCAAAAGATGCTTTAGAGATCTCTGCTGTCAGGATTGCAAAATCATTCTGTTTTTTGACACCTCGTTTCTGCCATTCACCTGTTAGGCCCTGCCGTACTGCAATACCCCTTAATCTTTTGTCTATCCATTCTTTTGAATAGCCTTTCTGTTCGTACAATCTTTTCATCCTTCCCTGGGCAAGTTCCGGGTTTTCAATCTCCTGAATTCTTTCGTATCCAACCTTTGCCAGCCATCTCTTGAAGGGTTCTGCTTTTTTTGAAGGGATTGACTGGATAAGACGGAATAGCTGTTCTGTATTCGCAACATCATTAAGTCTCATTTTTCCATCGGATGCAGACATTTTCAAAGCGTTACAATTTGTAACGGTTTCATCACCTTCATCTTTTAAACGCTTCTTTAGAACTCTCCAATACGTTTGCGGATTCTCGCTTTCCGTAAGCGCAAAAACAATATCAACAACAGAAAAATACCATTCGTCATTATGCCAGATCCTTCTTACCTTCTTGTCCTGAAACACAACCAAAGCATTGCCTGAATCCATATATATCATCTTATCGGATTATTTCATTTTTTTATTTTATATAACTGCCTCGGGTATTGTGCCGGTTGTACCGGTACATATATCTAAAATTGATTTTGTATCTGCTAATAGGTTTGGAACCACTTTGGGGT
>DAOVWP010000036.1 GCA_030636615.1 Candidatus Nanohaloarchaea archaeon | reverse complement strand
TTTACATGTGTTTGCAGCGTTGCAAAGATTGTATCTTATGTTGTATTCTTTTTGCTTGAGAAGAGTTATTGCAATATTCATTTTTTTCAGTCCTCTCTAAATATCTCTGTTTATAGATTCTATAATTATTTCTGTAATGAATCCATCATAAGTACTATATCTTTTTGTTACATATTTGTTTATGCTTTCTGCTCCAAGAGAAATTCCTTTGGGTCTATATTCAAGGACTGCATAGTTGCCTTTCTGGTCTATTGTTTTAACTGTGTAGATTTTTGATCCGATTGTTATAGTATCTCCTTCATATTTGTATATAGACGGATCATTGTCTTCACTGCACTTTATTCTTCTGATTAATTTGTTTCCCTCTTTTGTCATGTTTATCAAAAAAGTTGCGTGGATTGGACCTCCACTATTCTTTTCAAAAATCACTATGCTTTCGTTTCCGTCCTGTACTTTTGTTTCTGCTATTATTATTGGATAGACTGTGAACTGGATTTTGCTAAGGCTTTCAATCCATTCCCCTTGAGAAATATAGTATGTGTAAAATGAGTCTATTATATTTTCATCAAGTTCATAATCTTTTTTTTCAATATCGCTCATAAGTCTATCTGATTGGATCCATGCAATCTGTTTCATATCATTTTTTTCAATAAGCTGGTAATTCTGTGGGACAGAAGCTATCAAGGTGTTTGTAATATAGATGACTGATACCATAAATATTGCAAACCCAGCAATATAGTCGAAGCTTATCTGTCCTTTTCTGTACATATGTATTACCTTATGTGACAATGAATACTACTATGATCAGAGTGACAAGTATAATGGCATGCTTGGCTCCTGATGCCAGTGAGTCATCTCCGATTTCTCCTGCAATAATTCCGCTGAAAAGACCTTGTATTATTGCCATATACATAAAGAGAGCTTTGAAATAGCAGGCGTTTGAAAGGTCTTCATTTTTGATATTTTCTGTATCGGATATACATTCTTTTTCTTCTTTGCGCAGTTTATCTATTTCATTTTCTCCTTCTTCTAAAGTGATTCTTTTTGCTCTGAGTTCTTTTTCAACTATTTTTATTTCTTCTGTCTTGTCACAGGAAATTATACCCCATCCGAATACATTGCATACAGAGCATATGAAACTGGTTGGTCCTGAACAATATTCTACCGGTTCCACACCGCCTCCAAAAGCATCTGCAAGTCCTCCACCACTGATCATCGGTATGAGGAGTTTGTGAAGCATTGTTAAAATCACTATAAATATTATTGTTATTATGTACATCATCCATATCTGTTCCTGAAGCGCGTTTTTCCTATCTTCATCAAGTTCTTTAAGAGTCCTGATGTCAGTTGACAGGTCGTCCATAATCTCTGTTACATTTCCTCCTGCATCAAATGCTTCCAGGATTATCATGAATGATCTTGATATCAGTTTACTTTTCTTAAGGTTATGACCAAGGTTTTTCATTACCTTTTCGAATGGAACACCCCATGAAAGCTGGTTTTTTGCCCTAAGAAGATGTTTGTCAAGTTTTCCGTAGCTTGTGTCTGTTCTTGATATGAGCGCCTGAGGGAAGGTCATACCGCTTTTTTTTGATTCTGCTAAATCTCTAAGGAATTTTGGAAATTCATTTTCAAGTTTGTTTATCTCAGAATATTGGAGATACTGGATTGTTGATATTGGGATTACTGTTGTAAGGATGCCTGCGAACATGAATGGAAATCCGACTTTGATATCTCCGCTGAAAGTGAAAAGTATTCCAATGCCCAGTAGGGTAATACCTATAACTGTTGTCGCTAACTGGAGAAGATCTTTTTTGCTTATATTATGTTTGATCAAAAATATTCTGATTTCTTTTGCATCCATTTTTTTCACTTTTATGATTTTTTTATAATTTTATAGAGCTTTTGGAGACATCCCTTTTGCAATGAGCAGGAATCCAAGAGATAGCAGTGGTATGAAAATAAAGATTACTACCATCTGTCCAAGTGTGAGTAAGGTCTGCATACTTCCTCCTGTCATAGCTCCCATGATTGCTGTCAGTACCATGAAGAATACTGAGCCTACGACGACAAGGATGATATATCCCTGCATCATCAATGCAAGTTTTTTTTCAAATTGTTCAAGACTTACTTTGTAAGCTTTAAGAGCAGATTTTGCTTTGTCTCTCAGATATGATTTTATGTTTCCTCCTGACATTATGACTGTTCTGAGACCCCATAATAAGTCAGTGTATTCCTGACAAGGTGATCTTTCTGCTGAGTTTTTAAGTGAGTTGACTATATTGAGACCGATTATGTCTGTCTCTTCTACAATTATCTTACATTCTTTTGTGATCTCTCCGTAATCAAATTTTGATAAGGTGCGAAACATTGCAATTGGAGGTGTTCCTCCTCCAGCCATAGTTGTCAGGTATAATGTTGCAAAAGGAAGGGTACTATTGATATCTTTAAGTCTTTCTCCAATGTATATCTTCGGATATATGTAAAACAGTAAGAATACGCCAAATGCTGAGAAAAGTCCACCGAAAAATCCTAAAAGTAGTCCTATTATGGTTGATTTGAAAATTATGCCGAATATTATGGAACATAGCGGGACCTGTATTATGAAAACAATTGTGCTTATTGCAAGCATCATTGATAAATATTCTATAAAAGATGTCTTGAGTCCTGATTTCTTGAGATTTGTTGCCAATTCGCTTAAGTTTGGAGCGAAGTATTTATTGGATATTCCACCAAAGTATCTGTAAGCATAATCTTTGAGTTCTTTTTTGTTTTCTTTTTGTTCTTTTGTCAAGAACTGGTTATAATTCATCCCCCAAATCACTTCTCCTCTTGATATATTATAAATCCTGATGTTGTGTTCTAATCATAACCTATAAGATCCAAGACCCTTTCAGGGTCATTGTAATATGCTTTGATCACTTCTCCAACCCTGATATAGTTGGTTATATACATGTTGTTCATCCAGTCAAGCACTTTCATCCTGTTCTGGATCTCATGCTTTATTGAATTGACTGATATGCCTGTTACTTTTGAAATCTTTCC
Source organism: Candidatus Nanohaloarchaea archaeon (assembly GCA_030636615.1). Lineage (GTDB taxonomy): Archaea > EX4484-52 > EX4484-52 > EX4484-52 > GLR71 > DAOVWP01. The sequence goes on along the minus strand of DAOVWP010000036.1, from coordinate 3,619 downwards.
AAGCATATAACTGTCATTTATTATATTGTGAGAATCATTGCCTGCATCCCATCTGAATAGTGTGTTTGATTTTAATTCTTCATCGTTTGTGTCGTATCCTTTGATTTCAACGATTTCGGAAGTTCTTCGTATATATTTGTCTCCGTATCTCAGTCTTTTTATGAAGACCAGAATGTCAAGACTTTCAAGAAGTGATGGCGGAAGGTTTATTGGTCTTGTAAGCAACCGGTTGATTACTTTCTGTAATGAATCTGCGTGGAATGTGGAGATGCCAGGGTGGCCTGTTGCCATTTGCTGGAACAGCACTGCGGCTTCTGCGCCTCTAATTTCACCTACAATAATATAATCCGGTCTTTGTCTTAGGGATCCTTTGAGCAGATCGAACATCGATACTTCTCCAAGTTTGTTACCGCTCTGGTCTTTTTCACCAAAGCCTTCTCTTGAAATCTCCTGAATCCAGTGTTCATGCGGCAGCCTGATCTCGGGTGTATCTTCAATGCTTACTACTTTATCTGTTGGTTTGATAAATAGTGATAATGCGTTAAGTATTGATGTTTTTCCTGATGCGGTCGCTCCTACAATGAAGAGTGATGATGAGTGTTCTATGGCGAGCCAGAGGTAGGCAAGCATCCTGGCATCCATTGATCTGTATTTTAGCAAATGTATTGGTGTGAGCGGTGTCTTTGAGAAGCGTCTTATTGTAAAGTTAGAACCTTTTTTTGCTATGTCTGTCGCAAGGGTCGCCTGAAGTCTTGATCCGTCAGGAAGAGCCCCGTCGAGAAGAGGGCTTGCCATAGATATGCTGCGGCCGGTTCTCTGGGCGAGTGTACGAACAAAATCATCAAGCATATTTTCAGTATCAAAGGTGATGTTTGTTTGGATTGAGCCGAATTTTGGGTCTCTGTGATATACAAAAACCGGTATGCCTATACCATCACAACTGATATCTTCAATATTCTCATCGTCAAGCACTGGCTGGAGTTTGTTGAATCCTATAAAGTCTCTTGTGATATAGTATTCGTAGATTGAAAGTTTCTCCTTAGATACGATTAATCCGAAACGGTTTATGATTTTTTTGATCTGTTCGTTGATGTAGTTTTTTGCGCTGTCTTTACTGAAAGATTTGAAATCTACATTTATTTCGTCTTCGATAATCTGTTTTATCTTGCTGATATTTTTGCTGTCTGTTGAGTCTATATGAGGTTCTATGATTTTGTATGTAATACATGAATCTGTTTTATTCCAGAATACATTTGCCCACGCAAATATTTTTTCTCCTTCTTTAGGTGCGGCAGGAGTTACAGGGTATTTTATATTTGTTCGTATGAGTTCGTTATCTTCTTCTTTTAGTACTCTTTCTGTTTCAACATCAAGGTCTTTAATGTCTATGTTTGTGATTTTTTCTTCAAGCGCGTTGTCTGTTTTCTTCTTTTTTTTCGAACCATCAAATTGGCCGCCAGCATATTGTATGTTTATGAAAGGTTGCTGTAATGAGTTTTGCATCTGGTGTTGTTTTTCTGGTTGGTGATTGTCTTTATTTTTTTCTTTATCTATGGTTTTTGTGTCGTCTTCTGAACTGTTTGGCGTATTGATATTTATGTTTGGCAGTTGTTGAAATTGAGAAGGAATAATTGTGTTTTGTTGTTGTGCTATGTATGTGTTGTTTTGAATTGTGGAAGTATTGTATTTTCTGTTATGGCTATTTTTTAGATTTTTTTTTGTTTCCATCAGCGTAGCTATCTCTGTGTATAGAGTTTCTTTCTGTTTGTGGAGGTATGCGTTTTTTTTGTATTTTTTACCAATTGTTTTTGTTGCTTTTTTTAAGTTGAATGTCATAGCGCATCAGGTTTAGCTTCTGATATTTACTGTGTATTCTCCATTCTCTTTTGAGTGGTTTATGAACAACAGGCCATTTTGGCTTGTAGCTATACCTTTTACCGGAACTGAAGTGTTGATGTTTTGAACATGAGCTGATAACATTATGAAAAACTCTTTTTTTGCTCCACTTTCATAACCCTCAATCATATAATATCTGTCGTTGACCTCTGATGGTATAGGTATTGTCATAGTTCCGGTTATGTTGTTCAGCGCAAGTCTGTTGATATGGCCGTTAATGTAGTTTCCTATCTGGCTTGCTTCCTGTTTTTGTATTGATATTGAAATTTCATCTTTTGCCATTGTAAATACGGAGGTCAGACCAATCAGGAGGATTATTCCCATCCCGACCAGCAAGACTTCTTCTATTACAATATTCTGCCCTTTTCGTTTTTTGAACATCATAATTATTCGAAGCCGATGTCAACATATCTGATGACCAGAGTTTCGCCAGTTGTTGCGTTTCTTGGATAATTAACTTTCCTGTCAAACTTAATTACAAGTTTTTTTGGTTCTGAATCTTTGTATGTCCTGACTTCAGCTGGTCCATTGTTGACAAGCTGTGTTACATATCCTTTTCCGTTTTTCAGATTTACAAGTTCACGGTAGCCAAGTTTCAAGATTGCATTATACATCTCACTGCTGACTTCTGTCTTTAGCATTATGACTCCTGGTTTATTGTCAGTTGTTCCGGGAATATATTCTTCATATCCTGTCGAGTTGGTTCTTATAGAAGGATTTCCATCAAGAGGGATCCAATCTGCTGAGCTTACAGCCTGTCCGACTTCTACTGTGTATGTTATTGAGTTTCTTATAGGGTATTGCGGGTTTTCATCGTTGTTGTATCTGTAGAGAGGATTGTTTATGTTTTCAGGGTCTTCTATTGCACCTTCAATCTTCAGGTCTCCTTTGATGTTTAATAGGAGAACTCTTGACTCCTCTGATGCGGCTACCTCGTCAATAGCTCTTTCTACTTCTTTCATAAGGGAGACTGCCTGACTTAATTCTGATGTTGTTTTTGTTTTTTCTATAAGCGGCTGTCCCCAATATAATGTGCTTCCTATTGTGCCGATTATAATCCCTGTTATGAGCACAATTGTTATTATCTGAGTTTGGGCAGACCTTTTTTTAATCATATTAACTTAACCTCCAGTAACGCCTGTTTAAAGCTATAGCTGTATGATTATATTTGTCTGTATAGTGTTAATATAGTTTTAGAGAAAGAAAAAAGAAAAAGAAGGGCATTCCATCCCTTCCGTGTGGTTGTTGTTTAACAGTAAGTTATGTGATTCATGTTTACATTGCAACTGTATGAGAACCTATAGTCTGTGTTCATCTCGAGTTCAATTATTACTGGAGGGTCTACTACATCTGGCCATTCAGTAACTGCATCATCGAAGACTATCTTTATTTCTGTATTATCTCCTGTTTTAAGGTCTGAGTCTGTTGGACTAGCAGTAGTATAAGATACAAGTCTCCCATCTATTTTCATAAGAAGGTTAGTCAGGTCAAGCTTTACTGGATCTCCTGGGTTTCTGACTGTAACTATCCATTCTAGAGGAACTAATGCATTATTATTCTCAATCTGAATAATTTCTAATTGTTTTGTCATACCCATTCCTTCGAGTTCTGCTTCAGTCTTTGTCTGCTGACCTTCAATTGTGCTTTGGATAAATGTCCATGCCAGACCACCTGCTGCTACTGTCATCATTAGTAGTAGTACTATTGCGATAATTGGTGTAAT
>DAOVWP010000030.1 GCA_030636615.1 Candidatus Nanohaloarchaea archaeon | reverse complement strand
TCAACCTCAATTGTGTTGCCCTCAATCCCCTCAAGATCAGTCCCAAGCATAGATATACGGTCTTTCAGTTTATCAAGAGGAAGTTTCTTACCGACAAGTTTCTCAAAAACGTTTTTATTTAACATAATCGTAGGCATACAATTCATCTCCTATAACAGCCACTCCTTCAACTCACGAAGCGTCTTCACATCATTTTTATATAACTCACGGATATCATTAAAACCATAATAACTCTGTATTATCCGCCCCATACCAAGTCCCCATGCAAGGATTGGAATATCCTCACCCAAAAGTGTCTTGGTGACCTCTGGCCGAAATATCCCTGCTCCACCCATCTCAACCCATTGCTTCTTGACAGGATGCCATGCATCAATTTCCATAGACGGTTCTGTATAAGGAAAATGCGCAGGTCTCATCCGCACATCAGTATATCCCATCTTCGCAAAAAAATCACTAAGATATCCTTTAAGATATTTCAGGTTCGCATCACGATCAACCACAATACCCTCTACCTGATAGAACTCAAAAAGATGTTTCCAGTCAAGCGACTCATTCCTGAATACTTTCCCGACACTGAAAAATTTAGCAGGAAGATCACTTTTTTTCATCTTTGCAATAGCTTGAGTAGAAAGCACAGTAGTATGGGTGCGCAGTAGATTCTGCTCAGCAACCTTTAAAGACCATGGCGTCTGCCATCCGACACTACCCGTATCCCCTCCATTCTCATGCACAGCCTTAACTTTTTTGACAATGTTTTTATCAAGCTTGCACTTTGCCGGATCACTCACATAAAATGTATCCTGCATATCTCTTGCAGGATGATCCTGCGGCATGAACAGCGAATCAAGATTCCAAAAGGAACTCTGCACAATATCTCCTTCCATCTCACTAAAACCAAGATCAAGCCAGATATGCTTAATATAATCAACTGCCTTATTTACAAAATGCCTTCTTCCCACAGGAAGCCTCTTTGCAGGAGCAAGCACATTATACTTTCTCAGCTCAACATCTTTCCACTTTCCGCTCTTTATCATCTGCGGAGTCAATCTGGACACTTCATCCCTTGCCTCAACACTCTTCGCAACTTTCAGACCTGAAGAGGTTATAAGAAAAGTTCTCATAATCTTAAAATCAGCAGTAACAAACTTTCTTGAGCGAAGATTCTCAACACTTTTTCGCTCAACATCCTTGCCACAGGATATTGCCTTAATGACAACTACATCTTTATCAACATCATGCAAAGCCTTCTCTCCGGACTTACTTACCTTAAGTACACCATTATCAATCTCGATAAGATTCTTCCTCTTTGCCCATCCGATTGCAACATTTTTATCCCCAAGTTTTACATCAGCAATCTTTTTAGGCATTCCTGCAAGTTCCTTTACAAGATTAAGCTCAGGCAACCCATGATCAATCACCTTTTTCCCGTCAGCAGTCAAATTGGCAACAATCTTTTCCTCTTCCTTGACACTGATTAATCTGTGTTTTTTTAAGGTCATAGCAGCCCTTACAACTGCTGATTGATCCATCTTAAGAGAATTCTCAAGATCACCCACAGTATGCTGCGCCCGATCAATTAGTGCTTTAAGCACAATGACTTCATGGCTCTGAAGATTGTATTTGTCACCCATCTCAACATCACCGCTTAATCTCCAGAATAATATGATTTAATACTGAAATTAGCAAAGCACCTCTCTTACACCTTAAACAAGAATAAGCAGATAATTCTTTTTATATGTTGTGGAAACAACAGAAAAAGTGTATAGATCTTAACCAATAACAACAAATCTCAATGTTCAACAAACAAACCGATCAACAATCTTCCTCGACTCTTCTCTCTTTTTCTGATGCTCTGCAAGAAAACCGTTGAGCTTATCTATCAGTATTGCCTTCAGCTCACCTGACAGCAATTTTCCGGATTTATAATCATCATATATCTGCTTAAGTCTCTTATCATCATCCTCAAGAAAAGTAAGCCACTGGTAAGACACATCAACATCTGGATTCCCTCCAAGACGGCGATGTTCTTCAATCGTAGGCTGTCCACCTGAAAATGCATACTTGTTAACCTTCTTCTTCACGCTCTTCGCATCATCTGTAAGCGCAATATAAGATGTCGAATCAGAAGAAGACATCTTACCGCCACTAAGACCTGGCACAAACAGGTGATAAGTCGAGCTCAACTGCACAAATTTATAAGCCTTAATCCTCTGAGACAGATCTCGGGCAAGCCTTAGATGCGGATCCTGATCAATACCAACCGGAACGACCACCGGCAATCTACCCTCAAACTCAGGCAGCTGTGCATGGAGCATATCAGATGCCTGCATAAGCGATGAGACCATTTTTCCGGGAGTAATCTCCCCATATACCGCTTTAAACTCATTAAATGTCGCATGCCTTGCCAAAAGATTCTGAAGTCTGTAATACGCATTTGCCTTTTTTGAATCAGCAGAACGATCGCTCTGGAAATATATCTCACAGTTTTCCGGCTTAAGCCCAAGCGCAATATAGTTGAGGATATATTCTTCAATTGCAAACTTTCTGCCATCCTCAAGAGACAAGCCTCTCGAATTATAAGCTTCAACATCAGCGACAGCGATATAGATCTTTGCGCCAAGACTTTGATAAAAAATCATCTGCTGCGCAAGAATCATATGTCCAATATGAAATTTCCCGCTTGGCATTAACCCTGTCATCATCACAAAAGGCTTCCCCGACTTATGTGCCTGCACAATCTGCCCAAAATCCCTATGAGCAAACACTTTTTTCCTCCTGAAAAGCAGATTTTTCATAAACACATCAGGCAGATCAACCATTGGACTGACTCCAAACTTCTTGATAATCTTATTATAATCAATATCACCTGAAACATCCCAGGGCGTTACCACAAAATCATCCTTGACCATAAAAATTCACCAATCAACATTATAATATACTTAATATATACAACAATTTATTGCTCAACACATATATAAACTAAACCGTTTTCAGACGGCGACAATAAAAACAGAGCTAAGAGGATTAGTTATATCTAAAAAAAGATATAATAATATAGAAATATAAGTTAATATAAATATAATAAAATATAGTTACAAAGGCATAAAGTTATGTTAATATATTAAAACCTCGACATGCCAATATAATAATACATAAACACATAATTAAATCTAGTAGATCAACAAAACAAATAAACAATTGTGAGTGTTAAAATCATACAACACAGGTGATATATATAAAACTTAATAATCCCTATTAAAACTAAGGTGTACATATATGACTGAAAAGTCTGTAAAATCAATCTCAGAAATAGCATCCTTCTGCAAGGAAAATGGTCTGATCTATCCAAATTCATCAATATATGGTGGACTAGCTGGATTTTGGGACTATGGACCGGTTGGATGTGAAATAAAAAACAACATCAAAAACGACTGGTGGAAGACTTTTGTCCACAAAAGAGAAGATGTTGTCGGGATTGACGGCACAACAATAACCCACCCCTCAGTCTGGAAAGCATCGGGACACATTGATTGTTTTACAGATCCATTAATTGACTGCAAAAAATGCAACACAAGAATAAGAGGAGACCACCTTATAGAAGATACCCTAAAGATACCTGCAGACAACCTATCGCTCAAAGAGATAACAGAACTCATCAAAAAAAAGAATATCAAATGCCCAAACTGCAAAACAGGCGAACTCACAAACCCAAGAAACTATAACCTTATGTTCAGCACGGAAGTAGGAGCGATAAAAGACGATAACTCAACAGCCTACCTGAGACCGGAGACAGCGCAGGTAATATTTGCAGACTTCAAACTGGTCCAGAAATCCGCAAGGATGCAACTTCCTTTCGGGATTGCGCAAATGGGTAAAGCATACCGGAACGAAATTTCACCAAGAGACTTTATTTTCAGATCAAGAGAATTTGAACAGATGGAAATCGAATATTTTGTCCATCCTGACAAGATAAACGACTGCCCGAATATGACAAACGAAATCAAAAAATTCAAAATACAGATAATTACAGCGCAGACTCAGGAAAAAGGCGACTCAAACCACATAGAAACAACAATAGGGGATCTCCTGAAGAAAAAGATCATAAAGAGCGAATGGCACGCATACTGGCTATACCAGATGTACAAATGGTTCCTTGAGCTGGACATGAAATACGAGAACATAAGACTAAGGGAGCACATGAAAGCAGAACTGTCACACTATTCAGAAGGGACTTTCGACATAGAATACAGATTCCCCTTCGGATGGAAAGAGATTCATGGTATGGCCGATAGAGGTTGCTTTGATCTGACACAGCACAACAAATATTCAACTGAAGACCTGACATACTTTGACCAGGAAAGCAACAAGAAGATTATACCTTATGTTGCCGCAGAACCATCACAGGGACTCGACAGGGCATTCCTTGCATTCATAATTGATGCATATACAAAAGAAAAAGACCGTTTCGTCCTGAAACTTCATCCAAAACTCGCACCAGTACAGGTTGCAATACTTCCATTGATGAAAAAAGACGGCATGAAAGAAAAAGCAAGAGACCTCTTCAACATACTCAAAGAAGATTTTACATGCCTGTTCGATGACAAGGGATCAATCGGAAGAAGATATTCAAGAGTTGACGAGATAGGTGGCCTGTATTCTATAACAATAGATTACGACACTCTCAAAGACAACACAGTGACTGTAAGGGACCGTGACACGACAGAGCAGATAAGAATAAATATAGATCAACTTGAAAACGCACTTCACAACCTGATAAAAAGAAAAAACAAACTCACAGAATTCGGTAAAGTTATGGGAAAAGGATAAAACTTTCATATAGAGGATATATCCAATATTTTATAATCTTTTAGTGACTCCCCATACTAAATAAGCCATAGAGTTCATCAATAATCTCAAGATCTTTCTCCATAGGCTTATGTATATCAACCAAATAAATCAAAACATACTTTCCTCTTTCTCAACTTTCAGGCCACTCTTACTTATAGACAGAGGGAATGTACCATTCTTGTGAACAGTTCTTCTCATCTTTCTAACCTGTAAGTTCCTGAACACACCTTCACCAATACCCATATAATAAAGAACAATAACACCATCAGCAACAAATTCCTCTACACCATAACGGCTCAACTGCTTCGTGTCCTCAGGAATCTCAGAAAGAAGAAGTGTAGTGCAACCGGTCTGCTTAAGGGCATTGACAAGCTTATATAGTTCTTTCCTAATCTTATAATCCTCCTGCAGATACAACCCAAGCATGCTAATAGAATCTATAACAAGCCTCTTGACTTTATTGACATTAACCAAATCAGTCATCCGTTCTATAAGCTCACCCAACTCAAATGGATCATAATAGACAATCCTGCACGAGCCATTGTCCTCATACTTCGAATAATCATAACCAAACTGCATTGCATCAACTTTTATTTCCTCAGGCATTTCTTCCATTGTGATATAAAGCACATTATCTCCTGTATTCAGCCCTTCCATAAGAAATTGTGTAGCAAAAGTTGTCTTCCCACAACCTGCTCCTCCACTAAGAAGAATAACACTTTTTTCTGGTAATCCACCCTCAATCAAACCATCAAGTCCAGGTACCCCAGTCTTAATCCTCTTATAAATATCCTTTCGAAGACTTGTTTTCTTCACTTTATCTCCAGCCATAATCTTAATTATGTCCAACCTGAATATATATAATTTAATTATAAAGTACTCACATCAAAACAGATCAGACAAACAAAAACAACAATATTATATACAAAGAACACCAATTATCATACATGAAACAAACACCTAATAACACAGAAAGCCACGAAAGCCATAAAAGAGTATGTTTCATCGGCCCAAACTCAACATCAACTATCAATGTCCTTGAAGACGAGCTCATGACAAAACTCCCGGCATCATTGATTCTTCTTTCCTCAAAGATTTCAGGAGAGCCATTATGGAAAGTTCTCAAAGAGTACCTTGTAATTGAATCTTACCTTGACGAAGACACCAGAAAAGTTATGGTCAACAAACCGAATACCTCTTTTGACAACATAAAGGATGAACTCATAAATCTTGAAAAAAGCCACAAAGTCTTCGACAATATGGAAAAAAGGAAAAAAGAAAGAACCCTCTAAAAGCACTAAACTATATATCTCAGGCAGAACCAAATATTTTGCATGGTTCTCGAAGCAGTAGTATCATCAAAAAACATTGAGAATCACCCACAACACATGTTCATATATTCTGTAATCATAAGCACAGCTTCAATCTGGGCAGCCCATATAATATTTCCATCAGCCCAATCAATCGTATTTATTTTTCTGATTACAATATCACTGACACCAGTCATATACAAGATTCTTGAAGATAAAGAAAAAGAAGATGAAAATATCAGCAGCCATATAAATCTCAGTTTCTTTGAAAGTCATGGAAAAGTGCTCGAGATATACTTATTTTTCTTCCTTGGAGTTATATTTTCAATATCAATATGGTACTCTTTTCTTCCGATAGCTACAACAGACAACATGTTCAGCTATGAGATAAAGACAATACAGGATCTGCGAGGCAGTTACAATTGCGGCACACTGGATGAACAATCCTGCTCAACGCTTTCAATCACAGCAAACAACATGAAAGTCCTTGCGCTATGTTTCCTTGTTGCATTCTTCTTCGGGACAGGAGCGATATTTATCCTAAGCTGGAACGCTGCAGTGATAGGTGTCTTTATAGGCGAGCTTACAAGATCTTCAATTTCTCACCACAGCTCTACCCTTATGGCTTATGCAATCAATTTTCCAACAGGTATTGGAAGTATAATAATCCACGGTCTTCCTGAAATTGCTGCATATTGTATTGCAGGTATTGCAGGGGGCATACTTTCAATCGCAATAATCCAGGGAAAAAGACCTGAGCGGATAGTAAAAGATTCAGCAGCACTTATGGGAATTGCAATAATCACAATAATCCTGTCAGGATTTATTGAAGTATATATAACACCGATTTTATAAGAGAAACTTATATATAAAAGTTTCGGTTATATATATCTATGTTTGGGCTCATAATAGATTTGGGACTTCTAATATTTCTAGGTATACTATGGACAATTGATCTTGTAGAGACAATAACCCTGGTTCACAAGAAAGGCGTATCTGTCGAAGCTAATCCTTTCGCAAAGTTCCTGTTAAAACACAACAATAGAGACTTCATACTATTCAAGATCATAGATTTTTTCTTCATAGCTGCTATCCTGAATTTTATATCAGCATCACATATGATAATGGCTGAAATCATGACAATACTATTCATAATCTTGTATCTTTTTACAGTGATCCACAACAGAAACATCATGAAATTCTATAATTGTTGAAATCAACCGTAGAGCATCGGACAGACTGAAAGATTTAAAAACCTGTTGTATTTAAAAGTACATATCCTGATCAGACAATGATTTTAGATATTTTACCATGAGCCTTCGGGCATTGATTTGGTGAACACCCTATGAGTCTGATTGGGATACTAATATTCTAAAACAATTCAAATATCTGTATCTAATCATAAGCGATTGACCTCAGCGAAAGCTGAGCGTCAAGCAAAGCGTCAACCGATTTAGCGGTTGGTGGAAACACCCTATGAGTCTACCGGGATACTAATATTCTAAAACCATCTGAGTCTATCAGGATACTACTAGATTCTTTACTGATCATCCAACTA
>DAOVWP010000139.1 GCA_030636615.1 Candidatus Nanohaloarchaea archaeon | reverse complement strand
GGATACTTCAAAAACATCTGCAACTTCATAGATGAACTATTAGTGAAATTCTACAATCTCAAACCATTTTATAATATTAAAGACAAGGAAGATCTTGTAGGCCACCTTGTGATTGGTCTTGCGCCGCACACTTCAGCAGGGATTATAGGCAGGATTGTAGGTTTCACTCCGGCAAAAGTATGTTTCGCCACCCCTTTCTGGCACGCAGCGAAAAGGCGAAATTGCGACGGTGACGAAGATAGCATACTTCTGCTTATGGACGCCCTTTTGAACTTTTCAAGAAGCTATCTCCCGACGACAAGAGGCGCTGCAACAATGGATGCCCCGCTTGTCCTGACAACTCACCTTGATCCTGAAGAGGTTGACGACGAGTCATGGTCAGTAGATGTGCAGGATGCATATCCTCTTGAGTTTTATGAAGAGACAGCAGATTATCCGAATCCATGGGAAATATCAACAAAGATAAAACTTGTGGAAGATTTTATAGGGGACCCAAACGTATTTCACGCCAGATTCATTCACGAAAATGGCGACATCAACAACGCGCCTTACAAATCATATTATGTAGAACTCGAATCTATGGTTGAAAAGATAAACGCCCAGCTCAACCTCGCAAAACAGATAAAAGCAGTCAATGCTGATGATGTAGCGGAAAAAGTTCTAAAGATGCACTTTCTCAAAGACATAAAAGGAAACCTCAGAAGTTTCTCAAAACAGAATGTCCGTTGTGTGGAATGCAACGAAAAGTTCAGGCGCGTACCTCTTAAAGGAGTATGTTCCAAATGCGGCGGAAAACTAATTCTCACAATCCATGAAGGCTCAGTCAGGAAATATATGGATATCTCAAAGCAGATGATATCAGACTTCAAGATAACAACTTACCTGAGCCAGCAGTTCCGGATCCTTGAAGAGGAGTCAGACGCTCTTTTCGGCAAGAAAGCCCGCCAGATGAATCTCGGGAATTTCTAATATCTCAACAACACATTAATACAATATAGTGATAACATTGTCAAAAACTTAAATACTAAAATAACCACTATATTATTGTGATGTATTATGGATAACAAACCCGAAATTGATACGGAATTGACAGAATGTTTGAGTAAAGTGATACTCTATGGTAAAGATGAGTTATCTGGTGACTATAATAAGAGATTATCCGATGCCCTAGACACAGGAAAAATTACTAAAATGCAGATAGACAAAGCTAAAAAATTACATAGGGATTATGTAAATCTTATAGTGATTGATGATATAATACAGTCAAATCCGCTATATGGGAAGAATTCGTCTAAGTTTTATGAGATACCAAAAAGAGTTAAAATAGCACTCAAAAAAGGTTTATGTACAGAAGAAGATATAAATGCAGCAAAGAAATTGGCTCTCTTACACATATCAATAGAATTTATAACAAATCTTATAGAGACTGATACTAACTACAGACTCTTATTGAAGAATCATACTAAATTTTCAAACGACCCTTCCCAAATACCAATAAGAAGCGTTTTAGATTTTGAAAAAATGGAATATTTCTTAAAGAATAAGGCATTTACCGAAGAAGAAATAAACTCTGCTCTAAACCTTCATGATGGAAAGAAGATACAACCAAGTATAGATGGACTTTTTGAGAAAAAACCATTCTTGAAATATTTATTTTCTCCGCAAGAGG
>DAOVWP010000045.1 GCA_030636615.1 Candidatus Nanohaloarchaea archaeon | reverse complement strand
TGTTGACCATAATAATTATAATGCTTGTGGGAATGCTTGATGATATGACTTCACTTATGAAGAAGAAAGGAAAGAATAGTGATGTGATGAAGAATCATAAACGGATCGGGTTCAAGCAGTATCATAAGTTTCTGCTACCGCTTCCTGCAGCAATACCTTTGATGGTGCTCAATATTGGTGTGTCTGAGATGAGGTTCCCTATATTTGGAAATGTTGACATCGGTCTGTTATATCCATTGATTGTAATCCCACTTGCAGTTTTCGGTGCATCGAATGCGACGAATATGCTTGCAGGTCTGAATGGTCTTGAGGCAGGGCTTGGTGTTGTGCTTATCTCTTCGCTTGGGCTTTTTTCATTAATAAACGGGTCATATACTGCTGCAGTCATTGCTTTTATATTTGTGTCGATACTACTGGCTTTTTTGATATATAACAAGTACCCATCGAAAATATTTCCAGGTGACAGCCTGACTTATACGATCGGAGCTGTTGCGGCAGTTGTTGCTGTGTCAGGAAATATTGAGAAATTTGCAGTCTTTTGTTTTATACCATGGTTTTTGGAGTTTGCACTTAAGGCAAGAAATATGTTTCGGGCGGAAAATTTTGGGATTCTCAAGTCTAACGGAAAACTAAAAAATCAGTACTCAAAAGTTTATTCATTAGTCCATGCAGTGATGGAACTTGGGAATTTCAGTGAAAAGCAGATTGTGTGGATCATAATATGTTTTGAGATTCTTGTGTGCGGGTTTGCTTTTGCTATATCTCTGTGAGTTTATGAGTGAGTAATTAGGAATATTTATATTTTTGATTTCAAATGTGATATATTATGGTTATGTTTTCTGTACTGGTTCCGGTGTTTAATGAAGAGAAGATGGTTGCAAGCACTATCAGTGAGATTAAGGCAGTTATGAATAAGCAGAATAAGAAGTATGAGATTATTGTTATTGATGATGGTTCACGAGATAAATCTTTGAGTATCATGAAGCGTATCAAAGGTCTTAATGTTATTGTGAATCAGTATAATCTAGGGTATGGGGCGTCTCTTAAGAAAGGGTTGAGCGCTGCAAAAGGAGAGTGGATAATAATCAGTGATGCTGACGGGACATATCCTATAAAAAGTATACCTGATCTGCTGAAAGATGTGCCGGAATATGATATGGTTGTCGGATCAAGAGTTGGCGGTAAGTGTGGAGTGCCTTTTTTTAGAAGGCCTGCAAAGTGGTTTTTGAACAATCTTACCAGCTATATTGTAGGGAGAAAGATTCCTGATCTTAACTCCGGTCTGAGAGTGTTTCGCAGAGATATGGCTATGAGATATTTTAACTTATATCCTTCGGGTTTCTCGCTTACGAGCACAATTACTATGGCTGCGCTTAGTCATGATTATGCTGTAAAATATGTTCCGATAAACTATTTCAAAAGAGTTGGCAAATCTTCAATAAATCCAGTGCATTTTGTAAACTTTTTGATTCTTGTAATGAGACTTTCCACTCTTTTCAATCCGTTGAAGGTGTTTATTCCATTCTCGATTGTTCTTTTTGTGGCAGGGATAGCTTATGGAATATATCAGTTTATGCTTATCTCTAATATTGGGGATCTGCCTGTGATGCTTGTGCTTGCGGCTGTGCAGGTAGGGATATTCGGATTTATAGCAGATGCGATTGCGAAGCAGAGAAAATAGTTGTTATATGTTTTTTTGTTCTGTTCTTAGAAGTATCATGTGATATAAATACTATTTATGATAAAATAGTATTTAGTTATAATTTGGGATAAAAATGATTGATGTGACAACAGGTATTGGGTTGCTCTCTATCGGCGCAGGACTTGCAGTAGGACTTGCAGGGCTTGGATCAGGTATAGGGCAGGGGAAAGCTGTGGCTGCTGCAATCGGCGCTACTGCAGAGAATGAAAAACTGTTCGGTAAATCTCTTGCACTTGCAGTTCTTACTGAGACACAGGCATTATATGGTTTTGCAATTGCGATCATATTGATTGCCTTTGGATATGGGCTTGTTGCAATTTAAGTGAATGGGAATATTATGTCTTGCAGGCGGTACTTTTGGATATAGATGGTTTG
Organism: Candidatus Nanohaloarchaea archaeon; assembly: GCA_030636615.1. Lineage (GTDB taxonomy): Archaea > EX4484-52 > EX4484-52 > EX4484-52 > GLR71 > DAOVWP01. Next base: position 3,512 of record DAOVWP010000045.1, on the reverse strand, counting down.
CTCAGCTCTGTTGAGGAAGATACTGGTTCCAGGATCAATGCTGTTGAGATAGAATTTCAGAATAAATTTGATTCACTTGTCAAGTTGCATAATCTTAATGCGCGCAGGATTGATGAGGAACAGAGATCCAAGATTGTAAAAAACAATTCTAAGGTTTACCAGATGCGTACAGGTATGCTTGAGAATGATGCCAGAAAAGAGATACTTTCATTCAAGGTATCACTGATTGATGAGATGAAGGTAAGGTGGATCGAAGCATTTGCCTGCTCAGACAAATATCCTCGGTTTATTTCAGCGGTGCTTGATAAATATTATACTAAAGATTTTGTCGTGGTGGGCAACAGAGCAGATAAAGTGCTTGCTGAGCTATGTTCTTCGCGAGAAATTTCTATGCGGGAAGGGGATGTAGGTTTTGGACTTGTCCTTTGCGGAGAAGATATTGTGATCAATAAAGATCTTTCACATATTGTTGATGTATGTTTTGATTCTGTCGAGTGGAAGATTTCAGAAGAGTTGTTTTAGGGGATTTTAGATATATATATCGTGTGCGGATAAATGTATATATGTTTTTTCATCTTGAATATGCTTCGGCAAGAGTTCGTGTCATGCGCTCAAAACTGCTTTCTGAAGAAGATGTTATGGCAGTTGCTGAAGCTGGTAAAATGTCTGAGTTGGTATCCATATTGTCAGGAACAATGTATGAGTCTTTTGTAGATGGTTCACCTGATTCCGGCGCAGGGTTGAAAGGGCTTATCATATCTACTGAAGACAAGATTGCGTCGTTTCTTCCAAAAGAGATGAAAGATGATTTCTCAAAGATAATCCTTGCGCATGAGATTGATAATGCGAAGATGATTTTTAGAGGGGTAAGTGCTGGTTTTTTGAAAGATGAGATTATGTCTGATCTTTATCCAAAAGGCGTGATATTTGAAAAGGCCGGCTCGTCGTTTCCAAATAATTTTGATGAAGCTGTGCTTCTTTTCAAGGAAATCCCGATTGTAGGCCGCGCGTTGCTTATGGATTATAGTTCAGTAGATGTTGCAAATATAGAGAGACAGGTTGATGTTGGATATTTTAAGGTTCTTGCAGGAGTCGAAAATCTGCTTTTCAGAGATTATGTGAAGTTCAGATCAAGGTTGCTTGATAATAGTGTGGCTGCAAGGGGTCAGGAGTATAGAGAAGATGTCAGCAAAGATATATTTGCGCCTGAATTTAGCGGCAATACCGGAAAGATTGAAAGCAGCGGAGATAAGGTTATAATGGCGCAAGTGAACAAATATGTATTGAATGATCCGTTCGGTATTGGTCTGTATCTTGAGTTTCTTGTAAGGCTTGAGAGGGATGTCAATGTCATATGCGCAGCAAGGGATAAGGTGGCATCATGATATGCAGTGTCGGGGATGAAAGGTTGAGGATTGGATTAATGCTTGCAGGAATGAAGAAACATTATGTCTCGCTTCCACAGGTAGAGGATGAAGAGATTATCATAACAAGCAGGAATTTTTTTGAGCTGAACAGAAAAGAGTTTGAGATTCTTGAAGATTCAGGTAAGGTTGTCATAAAATATGATCTGGATAAGGTATCTGGAAATAGTGGTGTGAGAGAGCTGATATGAAACTTACAGCAATTCTTGGGCAGGTCGTGAAGGCTGACGGGATGAGTGGGGCTATGCTTAATGAGATGGTTTTTGTAGGCAAGAAGAGGATAACAGGGGAGTTGATAAGGCTTGACTGTGATATGGCTACAATACTCTGTTATGAGGATGTGTCTTTTCTTAAAGTAGGGGATCCGGTTGAGCGCAGCGCTAAATTTATGTGCGCAGAGCTAGGGCCCGGACTTATCGGAAGCATATTTGACGGATTACAGAGGCCGCTCAAAAAATTTGGTACATTTATGGATACACAAGGAGATTGTCCAAGTCTTGATATGGATGTAAAATGGAAAGTGTATAATTCAAAATCCGGCAAGGTTGCAAAAGGGGAGACTATTGCAGAAGTGAAAGAGAGCAAGGCGATAGTGCATAAAGTACTTGCTCCGTGTGATGGCGAGGCTAAGATAAAGAACGGAGAGTATAGCGTGAATGAAGTTATAGGGTGTGTTGTGTGTGATGGTTCAAAAGTTGATGTGAAGCTCTTGACTACGTGGTCAGTAAAGATACCAAGGGCTTACAGGGAGAAACATGTTCCGTCCACTATGCTTGTGAGCGGTCAGAGAGTTCTTGATACGCTTTTTCCAATTGCCAAAGGCGGTGCGGGTGCAATACCGGGCGGTTTTGGAACAGGCAAGACTGTGACGACACAAAGCATAGCAAAATTCTGTGATGCAGATATTATTGTGATGACTCTTGTCGGAGAGAGAGGGAACGAATGCGCTGATGTCCTGAAAAGTTTTGCCGAGCTGGTTGATCCAAAGAGCGGCAACAGTATTATGGAGAAGAGTGTGATTATTGCGAATACATCTAACATGCCTGTGTCTGCAAGGATTGCGTCAATGTATCTGGGGGTTACGATCGGGGAATATTATAGAGATATGGGTTATAATGTGTTGATGATTGCTGATTCCACTTCAAGGTGGGCAGAGGCGCTTCGTGAAGTGTCAGGATGTCTTGAAGAGATGCCGGGCGAAGAAGGATTTCCTGTATATCTTGCATCATATGTTGCTGCTTTTTACGGGCGGGCAGGATATGTAGATACGCTTGGATGCGGCAGCGGTTCACTGACAATACTTGGCGCTGTGTCTCCTCCAGGAGGGGATTTTTCCGAGCCGATGGTGCAGGCGACAAAGTCTGTAGTACGGTCTTTATGGTCACTTAATCCTGAGTTGGCATATAGCAGGCATTATCCGGCAGTGGACTGGTTCCAGAGTTATTCCAATTATGATCTGGACGGTTGCGATAAGGTTATGGATGATATGAGGGAAACTGTCAAGAAGTTGCTTGAGCGGGAGGAAGAGATACTTTCCGCGGTAAGGCTTGTCGGGTATGAGTCACTTTCGAGCGAGGAGAAATTTGTGCTCTATTTTGCAGATCTTTTCAAAAAGGATTTCATGCAGCAGAGCGCGATGCATAAGGTTGATAGGTATACTTCTTTTATGAAACAGAGGAATATGCTTGAAGCGTTTCTCACTTATTTTGAATCAGGACTGATCTCGATACGTAATGGAGATGATCTTAAGGATGTAGTGGATAAGAGTATATCCGAGAAACTGTCGAAGATGAAGTTTTCTGAGCAGGAAGAGTTTGGAGATGTTGCGGCAGAGATAGAAAAAAGCCTTCTTCATGAGAAAGAATTTGTTGATTATGAAGAGTTGAGCGAAAGGTTAGAGGAAGAAGATAAATGAAAGAGTATAAAAGGGTTACAGAAGTTCATGGGCCGCTTGTCGTAGTCAAAGATGTGAGAGGGGTAGGATATGGTGAGATCTGCAGGATACGATTGCCTTCAGGTGAGATCAGGTCAGGTCTGGTATTAAGCCTATCCGGAGATGTTGCAGTTGTTGAAGTATTTGAAGGTACT
>DAOVWP010000058.1 GCA_030636615.1 Candidatus Nanohaloarchaea archaeon | reverse complement strand
ACAGAACTGTTTTCATTCTCAGACATATCAGTAACATTTACAGAAACAACATAAGAACCTGGATTTGTAGAACCTATATGAAAAGTCGAAGGAACAGTCATATTATATGTCCAGATAAGATCTGATCCATTGACATCAAAACCAATCCCATCATTTTTCATCTCAACAGTCTCGCTCCCATTCATCTCAGAAATATTCAGGGTCACATTCACTACTTCATGTTCAACAATACTGGCATAAAAAACAAGCTGATCTTCCCCTGAAGCATTCACCCTGCTATTATCAACTGAAAGCGCGACACCAGGTTTAGTGATATCATAGACAAATAAGTGTATCGACTCAGTTTCGTTCCGATTGCCCAGATCATCTCTGGCGCTGATATTAAGATAAACATCTCCGCTGTCAACATTGACATTCATAGTTATATTATAAGCATAAAGTGTATTACCCAGATAACTGAAAGACTGCTGTTCGGATCCTCCGATATTTGATAGATTCACATAGACATTTTTAAGGTTAGAATCATTCACACTCAGATTAAGATTATATGTATAAGAACCACTCGCATTTACATAAAGAGCAGAACTGTAAGTTGTATTAGCATTATTGTTTATCCTCGGACTCATTCCATCAATCGAAAGATTTTTCTCAGTATAGTCAACAGAACCATTGGAATCAAGTGTTGTGACATTCCAGATATAATACTCTTCAACCCCTATTACAGGAGTTGCACCAAAACTTATGACAACAGATACCATATCAGAAAGTGAATCAGTTATATTGCCGCAGGATATGTTTGATATCTTTCCACCCTTGCTTGCAGTATAACAATTCCATGTTGACCGGCTCACAGATACAGATGTTCCATTTACATCAAAAGCAGGCACTCCCAACTCATCAGGGACAGTGATATTTACCTCATGCACTCCATCACCACTACTTTTTCGGACAGTAAAACTGAAACTACTATTATATTCTCCGCCTTTGATCCATGTAGCAGTCCCGTCAACTATAGTCTTGGAACCAACTCTAAACTGAGTGACCTCTGAAGAATGCAGTGCAAAAGCAACACCAATCAACACAATAACTGATAAAAAAATAGATAAAATCTTGGATAATTCTGTTATCTTCATAACCCAAACCCTCAAAATAATTACAAGATCAAACTATAATCTTGCTAGTAGATAAAAATATATTTACATTGATTTAAAAACTTTCCGCAAAGGAACACAAAATTTCACTACAACTTCCTCTCAACTATTGCATCCCTGACCCGACTGAGCAAAGAATCATTCTTTGTAACATCATATGAACCGCTGACAAGATTACTTGCAGTCTGTCTAAAATCTTTTGATACTCTTGACTCAGGATATTTTGAAAGCACAGGCGTGCTATCTGCAAGAGCGCTTGATACATGGCGTCCATTCCTTATTACACCAATAACAGGAAGATTGGTAAATTTCTCAATCTCAGGTATAGATATTTCAAAATAATCTCCATGAACCCTGTTTATCACAACGCCAATAATTTCTTTATCCTTATCTTCTGCAATTGCTCTTACAAGTATGGCATTAGACAATGATGACACTTCAGGATTAGTGATAATTATGACTTTATCAGACACATCTAAAACACTCTCCACCTCAGAATCACATCCGGCAGCACCATCAATAATTATATAATCATAATGCCCTACCAGAGCGCAAAAAAGATCCTTCAACCTTGAAAGATCTGCAGAACACATAGTGACAGAAGCAGGAATCAGATGCAGATACTCTGAGGATATGCCAAGTGATTTCAGATTATGGATCGCTTCATGAAAATCAATCTTTCCTTCAAGGACATCATTAAGACTATTTTTATAACTATCAACACCAAAATGCAGACCAAGGTTTGCTCCCGAAACATTTCCGTCAACAAGCAGAACATTTTTTCCAAGACCAGCCAGTGCAAGTCCGATATTGCTTGTGAATGTAGTCTTACCTACACCACCCTTGCCTGAAATAACACTGATTATCTCTGTCATATAAAAACAATATTAGTATGTGATATATAAATATCTATATAATTCATCCAAATTTTATTATTTATTTATAGAGACTACTCTAAATAAAAAATATGCCTCGTATAAATATCCATAAATCTGAACTTTATGATAAAAGAATACTGCTGAAAAACTCGTCATCATTCCTTCACAAGCATCTTGAATCATCAAAACCAACAGAATGGGACGGATTCTGGATACCTCCGCTAAAATATATTGAAGACATCAGATTTAAGGTCAACGGCGCGCAACTCTGTGACAAACATATACAGGAGATTGATGTATATCCTACGCACACTGAAATGAATTACCCAATCACAAAAAACATATCAATTAAACAGATATTCATAATTCCTGACAAAAAGATCCCCTCATTCGCCTCAATCCTTGAGATAACAAATGACTCAGACAAACTTCAGCATATCAAGATTGAGTTGGAAGTTGATGCAAACATCAAAGGTATCACAGAATATACAAGCAGCAACATATACTCTTCAGACTTTTCAGTCGTGCGCTCATCTGTAACAGTTACATCAACAGGAAAGAATGACTCAATTACATATTCTGCGCTGGAACCTCTGAACGAAAAAAAAGAAAACATAAATCAATCAGTAAAATTCAGACCGCTCAACACATATAAAAAACAACAGAACATAGACGGAACGCAGTACACTGTATACTCTCCTGGAACATATACAGTTACAATAGAACTGAAAAGATCATCCACAATAAAACTGCCATTCGTTTTTATTGCAGGAAGAAAAAAAGACGACAACCTCAACACACTCGACATACTAAGACTCAAATTCAATAAAATCTACCAGAAAAAAACAAACATTGACAAGAAATTTTCAAAAGAATATTCACATATTAATGAACTTCAGGGCATAAAAACCCCTATCAACAGCATAAACAGGACATTCATATGGTCCGCAACACAGCTTAAGGATTTCCATGGCCTGACAAACCTGCCTGAAAAGAACTATTATGACATCTGGAACCTTTTATGGTCAACAATCGGGCTTATAGACATAGGCGACACAGACCACGCAACCCATATGCTGAAAGTTATATCTGATTTATACTCAAAAGATCACAAATCCCTGCCAACCAGAGGTCAGATCAATCACCACATAAATTACAATTCAAAAGACATAAACCCTCTCTTCATCATAACTGCAGATTACCTCAATCAATTTAGTGGGAAAAAAGAAGACAACTTCAACAAAATCAAGAAAAAACTTGCAAAAAGCATATCAATCAAAGATAACCAAATCTCATCTGGTTTCAGTGAATCATGGCTGCAGATAAAAGAGAATGATCACTCAATGCTTGAACAGAGTCTTTGGTCAAAAGCTTTTGAAACAATCGATATATACAAATCAAATAAGATAAGACAATATCTGCTAAACTACTGGAAACACGACAAGAGATACATGAAAGAATATAGCAAAGACGAAGAACTTCACACAATAAACATGATCATACCAGTACTATTCAACCAACTTGACAAAAAGATCCAATCAGACATATTAAAAACCATAAAAACATCATATACATCAGCATATGGAATATCCACAATGAGCCACTTCCACCCAAAATACTATCCATCCAACAAAGGAAAAGGCGCAGTTTCTCTTCTTGCAACCGCATGGAGCGCAACAGCATATCTCAGAAACAACATGATAGATGAAGCAAAAAATCTTCTCAACATACTTTCACAGGATATAGAGACAGGAACAGTTGGTCATTTCTCAGAATTCAGGAAACCAACAGATAAGAAAACTCATGGATTATCCACATCTGTCGAAACATCAGCAATGTTTATCCATACAATTGATTATGGATTATTCGGTATCCAGCCAGACATGACAAAAAAGACCATACTGATTGAGCCAACCCTTATTAGCTGGGATTCTTATGAGAGATTCGGAAAAATCATAGGAAATAATTCTATGAGACTGAGTATAAGAAAAGAAAAATATAAGAACAAAAATATCAGATCAATCACAATTGAATTCAAGAAAAGACCTGATGTCAAAATACATCTTAAACTTCCTGAAAAATTCAATATACTTTACAAAGAAAAAGAGACAAAATCCGACAACATATCATTTGATGCAGAAATCCATAACAAGATAATACTCAAATAACAGAATCAATTGATATAATGCAGATACTCAGCATCCCCTTCTTCTTCATCCCGAACCTT
>DAOVWP010000060.1 GCA_030636615.1 Candidatus Nanohaloarchaea archaeon | reverse complement strand
TACAACAACAGGTTCCTGGTCATGGCCTCATACCTCCTGCTCCTCTCAGTATTGGGCCTCTTCTTCATACCGTCAACACCCTTTGCAATAGCAGGGCTCCTGCTCTTCGCTCCGGCTGAAGCATATCTCTTAAACATGATCGGAATAATAACATCATCAACCATTGTATATTACTACGCAAGATTCTTAGGGCTTGACAATGCACTTGAATCCAGGTATCCGAAAAAGATAGTGAAACTCAAAAAAGCCTTGGAAGATAAAGAATTGCCGATAATCTCAGGATGGAGCTTTTTTCCAATAGTTCCAACAGACCTGATAATCTATGTCTCAAGCACTCTTAGAATCCCGATTTGGAAATGCATATTAGGTGTATTGATCGGAGAAGGAATCTTAAACGCCCTATACATCTTCTCAATATACAGGATATTTTGATAAAAACAAATCCCAACACAATCTAAGAACTTAACCCGAAGAACCTGCTTTAGATCTTAACAGTTCTCAATTTAACATAAGTTTTCTTTGTAAATTCTATGACTTTTTCTGCATATTCTTTATCAAGCCTTTTTCCATAATAAAGAATACCATTTCTGAAATATCTTAATTGATCTAGAAATTGAACTTCTTTTTCATTGAATTCCATATGTCTTGTAAATGACACTTCTGCTTCATGTGCTCCTAACCCTCTGCTGGTGTATCCTTCTGAGTACAGTCTTGCTCTTATCAGGAACATTATGATGTCATAGCAGTATTCCGCATAATCATTTGCATTTGTATCCTTTACACCTATCTTTTCCACATTTTCATTTAATGAGTTTAGCTTCCTTTCAGATTCAAGAATCAGGCTTCTTGCTCGCTCTTTATCAGCAGTCACTTTTTTAATAATCTTATCTTTTATGAATTCTTCAAAAGGTTTTACATACCTCATAATTCAACGCTTCCATGCAATAAGATACCGTTTAAAATATTATTTCTCAGATGTATATGTATATCTTTCCAGGAATCATAAAAGTTTACATTTATTTTCCTTTTCAGTATTTTTTCATATTTTTCAAATTTAAGCATTTTATCCTTTCTTTCTATAACTGCTAAGTCTATATCAGATGTATCTGTATCTTCTCCTCTGGAATAACTTCCAAACAGGATTATGGTTCCGCCTGGAAGCTCCTGTTCCAGATAATCAGATAGTCCGGATAAATAAATATTTTTTAGGTTTTCAACTCTTTTTAACTCTCTTGCTTTTTGGCTATCTCTGTTAAATGAAATGAAATTGATTGTCTTTGTTTTTTCAACTTTGATAAGGCTGTTATCTTTTAGCTTCTGTATTGAATTAGATACTGCCGTCGGAGATACTTTAAGTATTATCGCTATCTCTCTCTGGCTTAATCTTTCCCCAGCCATAAGGCATAATAACGAGAAAATCTCCAATTCAAGTATTGTAAAGTTAAGTTTATATGTATCCATATTACTTTATATGTGTGAAGTTAACTTTATATACTTTTAGTTCTTCGCAAATACCTGTATCTTATTTTATCTCTATATCCTATACATAATTTAGTGACCACCTGATGTGGTTTAATTTATCAGATATAACAACCCAAAACCCTTTTAAAATTCACTTTAAACATTAAGTGCATGGTGGATATAAATCTTGCAATAAAGATCTTTGAGGACAGCATATCTGAAGACTTTCATCTTGACGATAGGATAACCTATGTAAGAAAGCCAATCTCAAACATACTGAAAGGTAAGAATATAGAAAATATCAAAAATCCATATTACCTCAAATATTATATGATAGCTGACAGGGACACTCCAGAACCTAAAAGTCCAGAAACTCTCCATGGTTTTGAATATTACCTTGACAGAAAGATAAACGACGGCACAATAAACATCCAGTCGGGAGTCGGCTTTCTCATAGAATCATTGAAGTTCAGTTTCAACACTGTTGTATTCTGGGGAGCTATGCCAGCACCGCATGTTCCATACCCTTATGCTTTCATGCATCTGGACGGTGAGTGGATGGAAGTAGAACCAAAAGAAGAAGGTCTTTTCTGTCTTCATGAGTCATATATATTTGACGTTGAATACACTCTCAGAAGAGCGCTTATCGATTCAAAAAAAGGCAGATTTGACTGGGAAAAGTATTTACAGGCACAAAAATAAAAAAAGGTGCAACGGTTCATCAGAAAACTTCTGAATCAATTATTATTTTTGGATTTTTATTTTGCTGGTGTTTTTTTACTTTTATGATAAGTCTTAGGCGACGTATTTTTTACCGACATCTTCTTTTTAATGTAAAATATAAGGATTATAAGCAGAAGCAATGATCCGATTAACGCCATGTTGGATGGTTCAGTTATGCTTGCAAGTAATGCGAATCCTGTAGGAAACGACATCCATGAACTCTGGGTTGCCTGAGATGAAGCTTCATCATACATTAGGCAGGACTGTGTCTCAGAAGGTTTGTCATCATCTATTCCGCAATTATTTTCATCAATACATACTCTGGTTTGGATACTGTTTTCACACGTATTCCAATCAGAACAGACCCAGCTCACAGTGCAGTCATAATGCACATATTCTGTTTCTACGCTTGTTTCATTAGTGGTATTAGTTGTCTCATCATCAGTAGTTGTAGTGGTAATTATTGTACCGCCTGTAGTTGTAGTAGTTTTCTTTGAATCTTTAGTATTGCTGTTGCTGTTATAGCAATTACTTTGTATAATAGTACACTCTGAAGAACAGCTAAGGCTTCCTGCATTATATCCATATGAAGAACATGTTAAGCCGCCAAAATCACTACCGTCACAATCTTCTCCTGACTCAAGCACGCCATTGTTGCATTCAGTTTCAGGAATCTGGACAGAAAAGGAAACATCAATACTTTCGCTTAAAAACACATCATTTATCGCAATTACAGTAATGTTATTAAGCCCTTCTATAACGCCAGTTTCAGCATTTATAGTGGTGTTAGGTGTGAATATGACAGGTGTTTCCTCATTCAATGAATACATCCAGATGACTATAGTCTGGTCTGCATACACTTCAAGCGGAACGCTTGTACTATTATAAGTTACATTGTTCTGTGGTGAAACTAAAGTGATTACAGTATCTTCTACTGGACAATCACCGCAATCTTCTGGACATGTTGAGCAGGTCTCATCAACACCGAGGCAGAAGCCGTCATCACAATAAGTAGTAAGTTCAAAATTAAGTTCAGTATAACCATTATTTTCAAATGTTTCACTTCCTGCAGCCTTCCCGCCTACAGAAAAAGAGATAGTTTCAGGATTCGGATCACCCCGGTCACCTTCTGGGTCAGGAACATAAAATATGGGGGATGAATCTTTACCAAAATAACTGCTGGTAGTAATAGTAGAATATGTATCATCATCAACACTTGCTACCAGGATAGTATTGTCTGGTGCAGCCACATCATTCACATAAATAGTGCCATAGAACTGATGCGGTATACCCGGACTAGCAAACGCAGCACTGCTAAATAAAATCATTGCAAGAATACCAAAGAATATATGTAATTTATTGTACATGTTGTCACCAATAACATATAACCGCCCAATTTTTATATAACTTACTATATCAAAACAAAAAATTTAAAAAAAATGATCCATGCCGACATACATCAGCATGAATCATAGATTGCTTAACCACAGATAATTTCTACTAAATCATATGGACATGTGCTTGACTTTGAATATTTCTCATCCTCGTCCATAAAGACCCAGTATCCTGCACCAATATCTGTTCTGTCACATGCATTATAGTAGTCCCATTCATTCTCATTGTCTGGTTCCCAGTAGCCCACAAGATTTTCCCATTTTGTAGGCAGATTTGTCCACATCACTGGTGGACCATTCTTTAATGAGTGCAACGCACAGTATGCCCTCTCACCATTGCCTAAAGGACCATGGTAATCCATGATCTCTTCCTGAACACCATAGAGGCCAATCAGGTTGTATCCTTCAACAAGTTTCCTCTCTGGTAGTGCTATTGCCGGGTTGTACAGGTCTCCGCCGATGACAAGCTCAGTGTTTTCGTAAGCCATTACCCAGTAACCCCATCCTGGAGTTATCTCTTCAAGATTGTTAGTCCCGTTAGCTTCTGGCCTATATACAAACCACTGTT
>DAOVWP010000097.1 GCA_030636615.1 Candidatus Nanohaloarchaea archaeon | reverse complement strand
TGATCAAAGATGTAAGAAAAGTAGAGTTGAAAACAAGGAAACTTGTAAATGGTCTTATCCAGGGACAGTATTATTCATGTTTCAAGGGAAGAGGGATTGAATTTTCAGAAGTCAGGGAATATACAAAAAATGATGATGCACGCTCAATTGACTGGAATGTCACTGCAAGAGTTGGCAAACCATATATCAAGGAGTTTATAGAAGAGAGAAATCTTGATGTATTCATAATATACGATGCTTCCGGATCAATTGAGTTCGGATCAGAGAACCTTCACAAGAAAAGAATTGCGATGGAGCTGATAGCAAGCATAGTATTTTCTGTAAATAAGAACAATGATAATGCAGGATTGTTCATTGTTACAGAGGAAATTGAGAAAAAGATTCCTTTAAGGAAAGGAAAGCGACACATGCTTCGGATACTGCATGAGGTGTCATTGTTTGTCGGCAAGAAGAAAACAACTGATCTTCGCGCAGTTTTTGAGGAGATCGGCAGGATTGTAAAGAGAAAATCGCTGATGTTCATAATTTCAGATTTTATGGATGATTTTGATACTATTGAAAAACCGCTGAAACAGCTTAATAAAAAGCATGATGTCATTGCTGTGCATCTGTATGATCAACGAGAGACAGAGATTCCTGATGTCGGGTTGATTGAGTTGGAAGACGAGGAAAGCGGTGAGCAGATACTTGTGGATACGTCATCTGAAGAGTTTCGAAAAAAGTATGCGGAACTTGTTGCATCGAGAAAAAAAGAGTTTAAAAAGATGATGAATCGGTGCAAAATTGATATTATAGATATCAATACAAAGTATGGTTGGCTTAAACCAATAATCGGTTTTTTTAAGAAAAGAGGTGGGAGGAGATAATGGCGATCTTTGATTTCCTGTGGGTTATACCTTATACAAATATGTTGTATCTGGTTGTATTATCAGTATTATTTATTCTGCATTTCAGCATCAAAAATAAGCTGAGTTTCATAAAAGAGATGTTTAGATATATAAAAGGGATCATGTTTATGGTTCTTCTGTGCTTAATAGTGTTTTCAACAACAATCTTTCTGAAATATATGAGTTTTCTAAAGATTGATATCTTGCAGATAGAGTTGAGTCATATCACTATAATTGTCGGAATTGCAATAATAGTATTATTTGAATATTCATTGAAATCTTTTGAAGAAATTGCTGAGATGATCTCAAAAACACCATATGTGGTGAAACAGATAACAGTCTTTTCAGTTGTGTTTATTGTATTGTCTGCAGTGACTGATGAGGTTGAATCAAAAGTTATCCTTGCTGCTTCAGTTGCGCCATCTATCCTGTATCATCTGATATATGTAAAGTCATATAAGCAGATTATTGGTCTACTCAGATATACCAGCCGGCTGTATGATAAAATTACGGGGGTTCGAAAAAAATGAATTTTGCAGAACCACAATGGCTTGTTGCATTTGCACTTATACCTATCATATATTATCTGAATATATGGAGCCAGAAAAAAAAGGTGACATCTGCAATAAAGTTCAGTAATCTTGGTCTTATCAGGAGAGCAGGCGGAACAGATTTCAGCAATCGCAGGAATAAGGTCTTGTTCTATGTCCAGATGATGATACTTATATCTGTCATATTTGCGCTTGCAAACCCGCAGATGGTGCTTCTAAAGAAAGGTCAGGGAGTCAATGTTGCGCTTGTGATAGATCAGTCAGGCAGTATGCAGGCAGAGGATTACAAGCCAAACAGACTTGAGGCTGCAAAGGTATCTGCGCAGGTGTTTGTGGAAAGTCTTGAACCGGAGGATCGGGCAGGAATTGTGGTGTTTTCAGACGGGGCGTCAACGGTGTCATATCTAACTGATATGCGAGGTAGAACTGTGGAAGATCTGAAAAATATCCAGCTTAAACAGGGAAGGACAGCTATTGGTGATGGCTTGACACTATCAATTGATATGGTCACATCTGTTCTGAGTGATAAGAAAGTTATAATTCTGCTGAGTGATGGTAAAAATAATGCTGGTGTTGTCAGTCCGCAGGAAGCGATTGAGTTTGCAAAAGCCAAAGAGATACAGGTCTATACTGTCGGAGTAGGTTCTGATGATAATGTTGTTATAGGTCGTGACTTTTATGGGCGGGCCGTATATGCTGAGCTTGATGAAGAGATGCTGAAGACGATTGCTAAAGAGACCGGAGGAAAATATTATCGCTCAGTTGATGAGAATACACTCAATGATATATACAAGCAGTTGTCGGAAGTGATTGAGAGAAAAAATCTGGAATCTGATACAAGGCTCTGGTTTATCATGATTGCGCTTATACTTGGCGCGGTTGAATTCTATCTGCGAAATGTGAAATACAGGGTGCTTTCATAAGGTGATTTTTTTGAATAGGAAAGTTTGGGTGATTTTTCTTGTTGTCTTATCTGTTTTGTGTAGTCCTGCTTATGCGCAGGATGAACTTGTTATCCATAAGATCTTTGATAAAACCAGTTATAATGTAGGCGATACTGTCAGGGTAAAGCTTGAGATAGATAATCCGTTCGGAAAGGATATCCAGATGATGATGCAGGATAAAACTGTATTTGGAAGTATGGGCTATGATGTTGTGTGCGAAAGCGGGATAATCGGTCAACAATCCGGTATTGTAGAAGGA
>DAOVWP010000113.1 GCA_030636615.1 Candidatus Nanohaloarchaea archaeon | reverse complement strand
CAGTCTCTCAAGCGGAAGAAGTCTTGCCCTGCCAGCATTGTTTTCTTTGAGGTATCTTATGCAGGAGATTGCGGTGTTCTCGTTTTGCACTATTATATCGTTCAGATGGGATTTTGCAGTTGTCTCTATTGCGAGTTGGTATCTTGGCTCTACTGACATCAAGGTGGAAATGGTTCCTTCTATCCCTGCAATATCGCTGTCAAGAATAGTTTTTACTGCGTGGTTTCTGATATCCTGAGTCTTTGTGTTTTTCATTATGGTAAGGCTGTTTATCATCTCTTCAAGTCTTTTTATCTCTCTGTAATATGATTCCATTTTTGAGCTGCGCTCTACTATACTTCTTTCTATCTTTATCCGGTCGTTGTCTTTTTTCATGTCGCCTGAACTGTTGATGAGGTCTTCGTCGAGTTTCTCTAGTTCTTCTTCCATCTTATCAAGCTTGTCGTCGTATCCACAAACTTCTTTTGAAGCACCGTTGTATTCTTTTTCTTTTATTGAGATATTGTCTACTGTGTTTTTGAGGATTGCTTCTATTGCTTTTACTCTTGAGAATGCTATGTTTGCAAGAAGAAGTTCTTCTTTTTGCTGGAGAGACTGATGTTTTTGAGCTGCATCATTATCTTTTTCAAGGCGTTTCAGTTGAACTTTCTTTTCTTTTAATATTAATCTTGATTCGCCAAGTTTTTTTTCCGCAAAGGCTAATTCATCTATTGCTTTGTTCTTTTTCCTGACATATTCTTTTATACCAGCGACTTCATCAATTATTTCTCTTCGCTCGTTTGGTCTCATGTTTATTATTCTTGTTATGTCACCCTGTTTTATTATGTTGTGACCGTCTGAGATGATATTTATTGCGTCAAGTACTTTGTCGATCTGTTGTTTTGAATCTGTCCTGTTATTTATCCTGTATGAGGATGAACCTGATGCCATTACTTTTCTTGTAAGAATAACTTCGTCTTCATCTATGTCCGGTATGATGCGGTTCATGTTGTTGATGACAAGTGATACTGATGCTTCTGTTCTTGGTTTTTTGCCGTGCCCTCCGTTGAAGATCAGGTTTGTCAGCTTGTCTGATCTTAGTGCTGATGAACGTCTTCCCAGAACAAATGTAAGGGCATCCATAATATTGGATTTTCCTGAACCATTTGGTCCGATTATTGCGTTGAAACCGTCAAATAATGGAAGCTCTACTGCGCGTTCAAATGATTTGAACCCGTCTATAATGAGTTTTTTCAGGATTGTCATATTGGATCTGAATATGATTTTGGGGAGAATAAGTTAAATGTATTTATTGTCTTAGTTTCAGAGATTCAACACCTAATGTGATTTTAACTGAAGAGTTACAGCATTGATTTCGCATCCAGTTATATCTGCAAGCCTTTCGGGAGTTTTTGCTCCTTCATAAATACTGCCGTTGATAGTCCAGGTTGGATAAATCCGTACACCTGCAGCGAGACAGACTTTTGTGTTATCATTACAATCAACGAAATTTAGGTTTCTGAAAGAGTTTCCAAACATTCTTTCCTGCTCTTTGCAGTGAGCACATGTATCTGTTCCATGCAACACAGCCCCTTTATCTGTTAGGCAAGTTGCAAAGTCATCGTATCTTCCAGGAGTTGTGTTTTCTGTAATTTTTTGAAGAGATATAAAACTGATAGCTAGGGTTCCTATAATTATAGCAATTATGATTCCACCAATTAAATATTCTTTCTTCATATAATAGTACCTTTTAAGTCAATTAACTATCGAAGATATATTCTGTATTAGGTAGTTAATAAACTTTGTTATTGTTGAGTCAATACTAATAATCTGACTAAGAAGTTGTGAAAGTGATATGTGGAGTAAATGGTAAGACTTTTCCTGAAGAATTAGTTGGGATTTCCATATTAGAATATGAGAAAAAATGTCATGATAATATCAAATAATCTTATCTTCCTTTAATACTTTTAACATCTCTTCAACTGAGTGTGCGGCTCTTGTGATACCCATACTCCTTGGATCTGTGTCTGTTCCTGCAAAGTAAAGGTTTTTGAATGGAGAGAGTGGGCCGGAGAAGAAAGAGTCTGTTGTTATTGCGGCTTTTTCAGGTATTGTTATCTGTTCATGTTTCAGATCTATCCGGTTTTCTATGTCTGGAAATATCTTTGTGATTGTGCTCCATGCAGATTTTTTGGTTTTCTCAATCCTGTTGTTTTTTACAATAAAACTGAAAGCAATCAACTGTTTTCCTTTCGGGGCGAGGGTTGGGTCAAGATTG
>DAOVWP010000067.1 GCA_030636615.1 Candidatus Nanohaloarchaea archaeon | reverse complement strand
GGACTGGAAAGTATCGTTCCTATGCCCGAAAGAATACAAAGAAAAAACCAAAGAAAGGTGCAAAGAGCTTTTCCTGAAGCATCTGAACTGATGATATAAGATAGTCTAGCTTATCTTGTATAAAATTGGTTAATATGTTTACCGCTCATGACATCTTCCCAAAAAGATATGCCTTCTTTATTGCCCTGTTTTACCTCAGACTTGATTCTTCCTGCAACCTTGTTCTGGAATCTGGACACATCAGAGATATCGCTCCGATCCTTAATATCTTTTATATCTTCTGTAAGGTCAATCCCGAATACATCTCTAAGTGCTTTGGTCTTTGAAGCTATAGAATCCCATGAATTAAGATATACAGGAATCCTAGTCTTCTTATCAAAGATTATGCCCTCCTCTTCCTCCTTTGTCCTTGTCACAGAATCAACGACCTGTTTCAGGAGAGGTTTTGCCAGATCGTTATTGTTATACATCAAGTGGAATATTTTCCTGTAATTTTCAAGTATTTCCAAACAGGAATCGCTTGTGTCACTCAAAAGATATCCTGCCTGTTCAATCATCTTCTGCTTCAGGTTTACGCTACCATCAGATACCAGATATTTAACACCACCATTACTAAAATTACTTTTATCTCTATATATCAAATCTAACACATTATCAAACTCAGGATTGCCGAATACCTCTAAGAGAAAACTGCTAAATTCAGACTTGCCTTTACTGTCGTTTTTCAGTCTCATATAGCTTTCCTGAGCCACAAGCAGGTTAAAGACCTCTTCGGATGACAAGCTTTTCTCTGAGAGCAATTCCAATATATAACTCTTCAGAATACCTTTCGGTTTCTTCGGCATCTTGCCGAAATATTCATATATACTATAAAAATCCTTCATAAAAGTGCAGGAATCCATCCTCTTACTAAGAGACGATTTTGCAGAACGATATATATCATCTTTCTGCTCATCAAAGAATTCTCCCATCTTACTCTCAAAATCCTGCAGCTGTGACACAATGTCGCATGAAAAGCCAAACGCATCTATTACATCTTTCTGCTTTTTGACATAAGCTCCAAACATCTCTTTTTTCTTTTTGGAACCAAATTTCACAGGAACAGAACTTGCGAGAAAATACACCATATCTTTCGGAAGCATCCCTTTGGATTCAATCATAGATTGTATCATAGAATTATACATATTATTGACTATTCTTGCATTATTCCTGGTATCTTGAGGATTATTTAATCCAAAAAAATGAAGCACCTCATAAGAAAATACTACATTTTCAAACATATCAATATCAGAAGTCCCGCAGGAAGTCTTTATCATCTTATAGACATCTACATCCTTGCCATCCGCTTCCGCAAGATGTTCATAAAAATCAAATCTTGAGAACAACATCTTCTCACAGGAATCGTCTTTCACAATATAAAGCAGCCCATCAACAAGAAAATCCCTATATTCCTGCCCAAGACTGTCTGCAATGCTGGCACCATCTTTGCTCTCATAGAATTGTGCAGCCAACCCGAAAAGCCTGTATACTTCTTCCCTTTCACCATAATTAAATCTTTTTGCCACGGAATCAGAGACAAGATTATTGTCTATCACAGACTTTATTTCATCTACTATACTATTAGAATTATCAGAAACACCCGAATCAGCATCAATGCCTGGTGGTAGAAGTAACATCGTATCCATATCATCCCCAATTTAGTTAAAAATTTAAAAATTTAAAGGAAAAACAGTTTTCAAACATATCAAATATACTCCTCAATTATTTTTTTGACAGGATCAAGTTTATTCTTCAAACGAGGCAAAAGGTTTATATCATCTCCAAGTGCATCAATTAAGGAATTAACTCCATATATATCCACAGATGGCACGCCACCATCTGAACCAGCCTTTATAATCAGGTCAAATTCAGCAGAAACTTTACTCTGAAACTTACCAAAAAATTCCTGCGGATATTTTCCAAAAAGCTCTTTATATCTCTGCACCATATTAAGAAAAACACTATGATCCTCATCTCCAGAATCTTCAGAAGACCTATCCTCTTTACTTTTAGAATTATAGCATTCAACAAACCTATCTTTAAACCTGCTGATATTCTTGTCGCTCATATTATCTTTCCAGAAAATGATACCCTCAACATCGCCATCAGCAAGTTCAGAATATATCCTTTTTTCTATATTATCCTGAAAATATTTTGCATAAGGAAATCTTACTTCGCGCATAAGTTTATCAAACATATCAATATGAAAATATGTATTGAACCTGTCTGCTAAAGATCCTATATCATACCATGAATTAAGAAAACCATTATCATGATTAAATAAATAACTACGGTGTCTCCCCTCTTTCTCCAGGACCAAGTCAACAATATATGATGCAAGAGGTCCTCTAAAAGAGGTATCAAAAAGAATACGGAATACTCTGGAATAATCCTCCATCTCTTTATCATTCACATTTCTCGCAAACATAGTGATTGCCTGATCAATCATTTTTTTCTCATATCTCATCCCATCTTTAGCCTTACGCCCTTTCACATCAGTTGTGCGCTTAAGATAACCTTTCCCAAAATTATCTGAACCAAATATCTCTGGCACCAGTTCAGCCAATTCATCAATATTATTGACATCTACATGTAAAAGAGGGGAAAAATTTAAACTAAGATTAATTCTTTTATACATCTCCTGCGACCAGAGAAGATCGGCAATCTGCTTTGAATCCAGCGTATCCTGAAAGACAAGATAAGAAATATGTTCTTTCAAAAGTTTTTTAGAGTCTTTTGGCACTTTCCTAAAGAACTCATACATATTACAGAAATAGGACGCAAAATATGACGCACATGAAGGTCTATTCGCTGCAGAAGCAACGGATTCCAATGCATGCTCATATAATTCATCATCTCTTGAAAGATCAATGCCAAAGCCCTTTAAAGCATTCAGATTTTCAACAACATTATCGCTGAAACCAGAAGAATCATCAATAAGGCCAGCAACATAGCTGATAGCTTCATCCTTGATTGACTCCTGCTTTTTTTCACTCCTGTCTTCGGAAGGATGTTCTCTGTTAAACAAATAATATAGACTGTGTTCTGAATGATCCGGTTCTGAACTATCACCCTCCAAATCTTCCTCCTCAATCTCTGAACCGGAAAGCCCAAGATACCACAAGAATTCCAGCATATATATCTCATTTTTCTTAGCCCACGAACTCGTTTCAAAAGGCCTGCATACTGCTTTTATCTCATTATAGACATCAGCATCATATTTTTCATCATCACCGGGAGTGATGCTATTAAAAATACCGAAATCGATAGCATTACGAATCAAGACATTTTTCTGGTACGGCTCAAGAGAATCAGCAATTTCACCTTTGCCGCCTGCATCATAATACTGCCACGCAATCGCACCCAAAGTATTCAGCGTTGGCAGATTGATAGAATCAGCAAGAGGTACTCCACTTACACCAGAAACAAGAAGCATGTCAATAGTACTCTTAAGACTTTCTATAGCAGCATCCGAAGGATTGTAAACCGGAGCATCATTCATAAGACTACCACACCAAAACTAACAATTTATACAAACAAAGTGATAACAATAACACCTAAAAACTTATAAACCTTCCCAAAAGCATAGAAACACCAAATCTTTTTAAAAATTACCGCAGCTAATTACTATAAACAATACAGTCCCGTAGTGTAGCGGTCAATCATTCCGGTCTTTGGAACCGGTGACCCAGGTTCAAAACAAGGCGACTGCCTTGACGC
>DAOVWP010000006.1 GCA_030636615.1 Candidatus Nanohaloarchaea archaeon | reverse complement strand
GGTGGTTTCGCTACAGGTAAGCTTGAGAAGAAGCATAATTCTGTGTTTGGTGCCACTATGGATGAGAAAAATATAAAGGCCTTCAGCAAATGCGGTGTTAAGTTTGAGAATACTAATATAGGTCAGATTATTGGCGCCAGCGCGCTTCTTTTGTCTGAAGGACATAAAAGAGGTATTGGTGGGGTTTGTCTTATGGGTGAAACTTCAGGTATGCTTGTGTCTGATCCAATATCAACTGAGAATGTTCTTAAGGTTCTTTCTCAATATCTTGGGGTTAAAATAGATATGGCTACACTTGATAAGAAGATTAAGGAAACTGAGTCGGTCATAAAGAAAATTGAGGCACTTCAGGGGCAGATTATGTCTGCCACCAAGCAACAAGCCACGCCTAATTCAAAAAGTGATGATATGGGCTATATTGGATGAGTCTTGTCATGATCCTGTCATTTTTGTGAATATTATAAAATGATAATAAATATAATGTTTTTGTCTTAATCATATATGGAGATTGTTATGGAAAAACTTACGAGATATGAAAAAGCTAGAGTTATAGGTGCAAGAGCACTTCAGATATCTATGGGCGCGCCTGTGCTTATCAAAAGCAGTGATCTTGATCCAATAAATCTTGCGAAAAGTGAATTCAATAAAGATGTTATACCGATAATGGTTAAGAGAGATTAAATTTCAAATAACTTAATTGGTGAATTTTTATATGGAAGATGTTATCAAAAGTATCTGGGCACAAAAAATACTTGATAGTCGGGGAAACTGGACAATTGAAGTGTTTGTTAATGGTGTGTCTGGTATTGCTCCAAGTGGTGCAAGCACTGGTACTTTTGAGGCAAAAATAATTCCTGCTGATAAAGCTGTGGATATTGTCAATTCTTTACTGAGAAAAAAACTTCTCAAAAAAAAGCTTAGTCAGGTGTCGGTTGATAATCTTCTTGAAGAGATTGACGGCACGGCTGATTTTTCGAAAATTGGGGGAAATACTGCTACGGCTGTTTCTTTTGCAGCGCATAATGCAATGCTTTATGGGAGACTTCCATCTAAGAAGGTCTTTCCATATCCTTTAGGTAATGTTTTCGGTGGCGGCGCGCATGGAGGCGCTACATCTATCCAGGAATTTTTGGCAGTACCAATTAAAGCGAAAACTTTTCCTGATGCTGTTGGGATTAATGCTGAGCTGCATCATCGACTTAGAGAAGTGTTTAAGAAAAAAGTTGGTTTTGTCGGTATAAATGATGAAGGTGCTCTTACAGCTGATGTCAATGATCTGAAAGCTCTTGATATCATAACTGATGTTGCTAAAGATGTTGGTTGCAGGATTGGACTTGATATGGCTGCAAGTGAGTTCTTTGACGGAACGAGATATAATTATGATTCATTAAAACAGAAACTTAAGCCGTCTGATCAGTTGGATTTTGTGATTGATATTATAAAGACATATAAACTGGTATATGTAGAGGATCCACTGAATGAAGATGATTTTGAGAATACTGCTGAGTTGACAAAGAAAGTTGGTTCAAAAACACTTATTGCCGGTGATGATATTTTTGTGACTAATGCTGAGCGTCTGCAGATTGGTATAGATGCAGGTGCAGGTAATTCGCTTATAATAAAGCCAAATCAGGTTGGATCTATTACAAGGGCAAAAAAGACAGTCAA
Organism: Candidatus Nanohaloarchaea archaeon; assembly: GCA_030636615.1. GTDB lineage: Archaea > EX4484-52 > EX4484-52 > EX4484-52 > GLR71 > DAOVWP01. The sequence continues at coordinate 13,758 of DAOVWP010000006.1, read as the reverse complement.
TCTTGCACTTAAGAATGATTATTTGCCTGTTGTATCGCATAGGTCAGCAGAAACAACTGATCATACAATATCTGCTCTTTCTCTTGAGTGGGGTTCTCCACTGTTTAAGGCAGGCGTGGTTGATATGAGGATATCTAAGCTTAATTCTATGATAACAGCATGGAATAGGTGTAAGTCGCCCGGAATGGCAAAGCTAAGGTTTAAATAATTATCGTTTTAACTATTTGTTATTAATTGGTGAAGCAGATATGACTATAGAAACAGAAAAAGATAACCTGAGTGCAGAGATTATTGAAGATGATGATAATATGCTCGTAGCGAGGAGCGTGTATCTTTCTGCAGGTCTACATATTGGTATGAAGCAGAAGGTAAAATCAATGGAGAAGTATATTTATAAGATCAGGTCTGATAAGCTTGCTGTTTTTAATATCCAGATGGTTGATCAGCAGATTAGGGATGCTGCAAAGATGATATCCCGTTATGCACCTGAAGACATCCTTGTTGTCAGTAGAAAAACAAATGGTCATAAGCCTGTTGTTATGTTTGCCAAGGCAATTGGCGGAGCAAAGGTTATTTACGGAAGGTTTTATCCAGGTACTCTTACTAACCCGGCTTATGAGAAATTTATTGAACCTAAGCTTGTGATTGTCACTGATTCTAATGTTGATCAGCAGGTCATTAAAGAGTCTTTTAGTTCTAATATACCTATAATCGGTATATGTGATACATTCAATGATCCAAAGTATATTGATTTTGTGATCTCAGCAAATAATAAGGGTAGAAAATCACTTAGCCTGATTTACTGGCTTCTTGCAAGGGAAGTACTTAAAGTGAAAGAGGAAATAAAAGGAGATGCTGAGTTTAAGTATACTGAAGAAGACTTTGTTATGCCGGTTTCAGCATCTAATCTGGCATAGATTTTTTAGTTCTTTTATGGGTTTTAGTCAGTTATTGCTATTTATACCTCTGTTGTCTATATATTTTTATGGCACCTCTGATCCTGTGGTTAGTACTATTTGTTGTAAGTCTTTTTGTTCTTGTAAAAAGTTCTGATCATTTTACTACTGCTGCTGAGAAAATAGGGCTCCATTTTCGAATACCATCTTTTGTTGTTGGTGTTACGCTTGTTGCTGTCGGAACTTCCCTTCCTGAGTTGGCATCTTCGCTGATGGCAGTCTTCAGTGATTCCAGTGAAGTTGTCAGTGGAGTGGTCATTGGTTCAAATATATCTAACTTACTACTGGTTATTGGTGTGTGTGCAATAATATCCAAATTTATCAAGTTATCATGGAATATTGAGCATATAGATCTGCCATTTCTGATCGCTTCTGCGTTTTTCCTGTTTATTACTATGGGAGATGGTGTTTTTACATATGTTGAAGGTATAGTGGGTCTGGTCTTGTATATAATCTATTCAAATTATGTTATAAGTACGAGGAAGCACAGAACATCGAATGCTCTTGTTTCATGCAAGCTTGATTATAAGGTTGTTTTTACTCTTATTGTGAGTTGTTTTTTTATCTGGGCCGGAGCGAAGTATACTATAATTAGTCTTCTGGAAATTTCCAGTTTGATGAATATCGGCAAAGAGATTATTGCTCTGAGTGCAGTGGCTCTTGGGACATCATTACCTGAGTTGAGTGTTAGTGTCTTGGCGGCCATTAAAAAGAATTCAGAGATGGCTGTGGGTAATATTGTCGGTTCAAATATATTTAATTCCCTGGTTGTAATGGGAATTCCAAGTTTGTTTTCAACTCTATATGTGACCAAATCTATTATTGCTGTATCACTTCCGATGATGGTGATATTTACACTGTTCTTCTATTTTATTGTGAGGGATAAGGAAATAACCCAGTGGGAAGGGATGATTTTGATTGTCTTCTATCTGCTTTTCCTTGGAAATATATTTGGTATCATGTAAGTTATGTTGGATGGTTACCCCTATAGGGGGTAGATTTACTATCTTGTTGTTACTGCGTTGGTTACCAATTTATATATAATATAGGTTTGCACTATTGTAAGTATGGTAACTGTGTCAATATTTGAGGATAATCTCAAGTCTTTAGGTTTTACTGCTTATGAAAGCAGAGTATATGTCTCTTTAGTGAGAAATGGGATATGCAGTGCTCCAGAGATTTCAAAGGATAGCGAAGTGCCAAAAAGCAAGATTTATACTGTAATAGAGGGTCTTCTTAACAAAAGGATGATTGAAGAGTTTCCCGGATCACCGCGTAAGTTTAAGGCAAGATCGCCGAATTCTGTGGTTGATGAGATACTTATGTCAAAGAGGGATGAGTTTAGGAAAATTGAAAAAGATTCTGATGGTCTGAAGAAGTCTTTGAATGCTATTCTTGACCAGTCCGAGAAAAAATATCTTGATTCTGATTCAGTTCTTTGGACAGTAAATGGGAGAAAGGCGTTTCATGAAAAGTTTGCTGAGATGATAAAGCGCGCACGATCAAGTATTGATGTCATTACGCCGACATTTTCTCGTAATTCTATCCTTGAAGATGCGATGTATTATGCGAAATCAAAGAATGTGAAACTTAATGCGCTCACAAAAATTGATGATGATAATCATCTTAGGATTAAATTTTATCTATCTTATTTTGATCAGATGCTGAAGTATGAAGGTGATCTGCCTATAACTCTTCTTATAGTAGATAATGAAGAATGTCTCTATAGGATAAAATATTATGTTGGAAGTCAGGTCAATTATGTGGGTGTGCATTCTGCAAATCCCGGGCTTGTACAGGCATTTATCCAATATTGGAACGGGCTTGCTGATAAATGTGAAGTGATTAATTCATTGGATGAGTAGGTTACATTTTTTGTTTATTTATTTTCCAGATCAGAAATAAGTCTTTCGAATTTTGTCGAATAGTCTTCCAAGAGTTCAATGCTTTTTTTATTGTTAGAGATTAAACTATCTATAAGTCCATTCTTTGTGGTATGACAGATTTTTTTTGCAAGTTTTGCTTCATTAAGTGTAATCGTGTCTTTCTTTAGAGTGAGGTCTAAAAATGTTATTGTTTTTATTATATTTTCATGCCTATTTATATCTATTTCAATCCCCCAAATTTTTTTAATTTAGCTGTGTAGCTAAACATATCTTAGATAGTTAAGAATTTAGAGAGGTTTATATAATAATGTTGGTAACCCACTGTGGGGGTAACTGTTTCAGACAGTGGATTTGATGTGTGGATTGAATGATACTATTCTTTTTTGTCTTCGCTTTTGCTTTTCTGTTCAGAATAGCCGCAACCACCGCAGAATAATCTGTTTTTATCTGTTGCCAGAAAAGATTTACATCGCGGGCATTTCTTGTTTTTCCTTTCAAGTTTACCGTCTTTAATATCGTAAAGTGTGTGCGCTTTGATCTTATTGTGTTTTCCCATATCTATTCACCATCTTTTTGTTCTGTGTTCTCTTTTTTATCTCCGTCTTTTGTCTCTTCAGTTTTATTTTCTTCAACTGGTTTTTTTTCGGAGGTTTTCTGTTCTGTTTCTTCAGTCTTTTCAATTTTCTGTTCCGGAGCGGGTTCATCAGTAGCTTTTGTTTCTTCTTCCTTTGGTTTGCTATCTCTTATTGGTTTGTCGTATATCTTGATTTTGCATACTGAAAAATGTGATCCAGTTTTCTGGTGAATGCTGTTGAGATCTATGTGTGTCTCTTTTGTCTTGTATTTCTTTGCAATCATAGAGATTATTTCATCTTTTCTTGGTGTTGGTCCTTCTGAAAAGACTTTTGCTTCTATCTCTTTTCTTTTAAGTAGGATGTTCATATTTTCGCTGATTGTTTCCATATCTGTCATTTTTATCACTTATCTTGCTTATCTCTCTTTTTTATACTATTACATTTATTGCATATCTGCCAGGTACTGTGAGTCCTGCCATTTTTGCGATTTCTGATTCTGGATCAAAGATAATCACTACTCCTTTCCAGTTTTTTGTGAGATCCTTGTTCTTGCAAACAGGACATTCATTTCCTTCTACAAGCCTTCTACATATTTTACATGCATTTTCCATCTTGTTCACCTATTTTTTACCACTTTTAGTTGATGCTGTTTCTTTCTTAGCTGCTTTTTCTTTTTGCGTCCTATCATCTTCAATCCATGCCAGTGCTCCAAGTTCGGGTTGTCTCATAGTCAGGTTTATCTTGTTGACTTCTTTCTTGTCAAGACTTATTGCTATGATTCTTGCTCTTACCTGATCACCGACTTTTAGTTTCTTTGTAGAGTCTTTTGCATTCAATACTTTTGATTTTTCGTCAAATGATATGTAGTCGTCGATTACCTGAGATATATGGCACAGGCCATCGATTGGTCCGAATCGTACAAATACTCCAAAGTTTGTTATATCGACAACTTCACCTTCAACAATCTCATGGAGCATAGGTGTATATGCCAAAGCTTTGAAATCTGCATAATAATATACACCTGGATCAGCGACTTTTATCTCGCTTTCACCTATGTTATTGATATCTATGATTGACATAACCACACCGATGTCTTTCATAATCTTGTTTTCATATTTTTTTGCAAGGCTCATCTGTATTGATTTTTTCGTATCTTTTGAGAGATATTCAGGGTTGACTCTAACCTTGTCGCTGAATTCTATTATTCTAAACATTCTACATAACCTGTTTCTCTAAAATTTAATTATTAATATGGTGTTGTTTCTTTTGGGGGTTTTGTAAACAAGTAAAACTTGTTTGTCTGCTCTAATTCTTCAATGATCTTTTTAACTATAGCTTTTTTTGGATCAGGGAGGAGTTTGACTCTTTCCTGTAGATCTTTGAATGATTCAAAGGGTCTCTTGCGTCTTTCACCAATTATTTCCCACATATGTTTTTTCCCAATTCCTGGGAGAAGTTCTATCTGGTGTTGTCTTGTTGATACTGGTTCTGATGTGTTGAAGAAATTAATATATTTTTTTTCATTTTCTTCAATAATTTTTTTGATTATATGTTCAAGTTCTGATCTTGCGGTTCCTGTGAGGTCATCTACTGTAAGTCTTTGTTTAATTGATTTAATCTTGTCCCTATTTTTTTCTCCGATATATACCTTGTCCTCTTGTTCAAGGATTATATCTTCTTTGACTGATACTTCTAATAGTGTGAAATTCTGTACACCAATAACGATTGCAGTCGGCACCGAAGTTCTTAAATCAGAATATCCTGACTCTAAAAAATCCAGTACAATTGCATATTCGTCTTTCATGATAATCTACCTATTGTAATCTTTTTTGTTTGTTTTGTTATTTTTATCTTATGCTACTATCTGAAGGATCTTATCTGTCTGTTCTTTTGTCAGTGAAATCCTTTCTTTCATAAAGATTGTGTCTATATCTTCTTTTACTTTTGGCATAAGGTTGATGATTGATATTATCTGATGTTCTTTTAGTACTGGGATCTCTTTTGAAAGTTCTGCTTTAAGTTTTTCTACGGTTTTTGTGTCAAGCATTTTTATCTTTCTCAGATAATCGAGAGTGACCTTTTGTTCGTAACCAAGAGACTCTTCGTCTTTCTGTTCAAGAATTTCTTTTGTTTCTGTAAAACTTACAGGTGCAGAGGTTTTTATGTTTATTACCATTAATTTCCACCTTCTATTTTTTTCAAGTGTTCTGGTCTGCAGATGAGTGTTTTTGCCTTGTTTTTGTCTTTTATATTTACAATGTAGGATTCTCCTCTTTTTTCTGCTATAGTTCCGGCATTTCCCTGATATCTTGGGTGGGGCATGCCACCATGAATACCTGCATCTATCTTGATGACAACTCTATCATTAATATCAATTGATTTTAATGTATCTGTTATCTTTGTTCTTGAGCGCGATTTCTTTTTTAGGAGTCTTCTTGTTCCTGATTTAAATCCTTTTGAACTTTTTCCCATGATGTTCTTCCCTTTTTTGTATAGATAAAAATAACCACAACTAGGTAAATCTACTATTGAAAGATATTAAGAAGATATGTTTTTATAAAACTTTTGTTTTATAGTAAAAAAGATAAGATAAAGAATTAGATGAAATCTGTTATGATTTCATCTTTAGAATAGTGCTCCAAGACCAGCTGAAGCTTCTTCTTCTTTCTTTTTAGTATCTTCTTTTGTTGGTTTATTTTCTTCTTTAGCTCCTTCAGTGGCAGTAGTTGCAGCAGCAGGTACAGCAGTTGCGGCAGGCGCAAAAGCGGCTTTTTCTATTGCTTCATTTATGTCAACCTGATCGAGAGCTGCTACAAGAGCTTTTATTCTTGATTCATCTGCTTTTGCTCCAGCAGCTTCTAATACTTTCTTTATGCTTGTTTCGTCTATTTTTTTGTCTAAAGCATGTAGTAGCATTCCTGCGTATATATATTCCATTTTTATTAACCTCTTTTTTATTTTTTAATAATTATCTAAAATAATGCACCAAGTCCTGATGTTGATTCTTCTTCAGATTTTTCCTCTGTCTTATCTTCTTTTGTTTCTTCCTTGTTTGTATCTTTTGGTGTTGTTTCCTGCGGTTCAGCTGTTTTAATGTTCCCTTTTGCATCTTCCGGTAAGTTAGATGCGACAGATAACATTTGCTGTTGTGCTTTTTGTATGAATATCTCAATTGTTTCGCTGTTTGCAACATTGCTGTTGACTGCCAGATTGAGTGCGTTTTTATGCGCTTCTCCAATAAGTGCAGGCATTACTTCTTTTGTTGGATATCCTGAATTGAATGCAAGATTGAATGAGCTTGTGTATGCTTTTTCAATTTGTGATTTGTATTCGTCAAGGTTTAGGTCAAGCGTCTCTTTTTCAAAGATCGTTCCGTTTTCGTAGAGTGCTGTCAAGTTTATTCCAATTTCCATTGGTTTTATGTCAACAAGCTGTAATATGTCGGCAAGTTCTGCTGAGATTATTTCTCCTTCTGATATAACTTTTGAATCCGCAATTATTTTTATGCTGCTTCCCTGGATGCTTGCTTTGATTCCTACTTTAGTAAGGTTTCCTATTGCCGGTCCAGGTGGAATTCCAGTATCACCTGCAGGTACAATTATGTCGAAAGGAGCTGTGTCTCCAGCTTTTGCATAGGTCTTTTCTTTGCTTTTCTTCAGGGTTGAGAACAGTTTGAAAGGGTTCATGTTACTGAATATTATCGCTGGTATTGCTACATCTATCTCGTTGAGTTTGTCTAACCCCTTTTTGTTATCTTTAGCAGTATCTATTGCTTTATGAATTAGTTTTTTCTTAACTGTTTTTATCAGGATGTGATCTCTTACATTTCTCTTGATGTTTTGTGCCTGTGATGCAGGGAGTTTGCTAAGGTTAAGTATTCCAATTATATTATATTCATTTATAAGTTTAGCAATGTTTTTTACTTCTGTTTTTTTCCATTCCTGTGTCATTGAAATCACCTTATTCTGTTTTTACTGCCGGACCCATAGTTGTTTTGAAGTAGACAGCTTTTATATTCTGCTGTCCGCTTGGTAATTTGGACAGGATCCTGTTCATTATCTCTTTTGCATTAGTTGCAAGATCTTCATCTGACATTTTTTCGTTTCCTATTAGGCACTGTATAACTGGAGTGTCCTGAAGTTTAATGTTGACAGTATTTCTTAGTGATTTTATAAGGCCAGTCGGATCACCTACTGGAGGAAATGGTTTAGGCATCTTGTTTCTTGGTCCCAGAATCGGACCAAGGCTTTTACCTATCATTACCATGACTTTTGGGTCTGCTATGAAGAAATCTGCTTTATCTGCTATTTTTTTTGCGTCTTTTTTATTTTTTATCTTGCTTAGATCTTCGTTGCTGATTTTAACATCAGCATCTTTTGCTTTAAGTATGAGTTCTGATCCGATGACTCCAATTCTTGCTGATTCTCCTCTCCCTTTTGGTAATATTATACTGTCTTTGAATTTGTTTGTCTGTTGTTTAAGATTGAGTCCTTTTATGCTTATTACTATATCAACTGACTGGGTAAAGTTTCTTTTTGTGGCCTTTTCTTTTGCCGTTTTTATGAATCCTGAGTATTCTGCCATTTTCTTATCCCCTTATCATTCTTTTTTATCTTCCTTACCGCTGTCTTTGTCAGTCTCTTTTGGGCAGACTTCATCAATTATTTCATGAGGTATCTCGCCTTCTTCCATTTTCTTTCTGATCTCTGAAGTGGTTTTTCCTTTCATCTGACCTGAGATTTCTTTTGCTCTCTTGAGATATTCATCTTTGTGTTTTGCGACTTCTTCTTTTAGTCTCTTGTTTTCTTCCTCAATCTTTTTGAGTTCTTCTTCTGTCAACTCAGTCTTTCCTGATGCAATCTTCTGATCGTATTTGCCAGCATCAATAAGTTTTGAAAGTTCACGAGGATGCATCTCTTCAGCCATAATTCCAAGAGGTATGCAGCTTCCAAGAACTGTTTTTACTCTTGCTTTTCTTGTCTTTCCTGCAAGATCATCTTCTTTCATCTGAGCAATTTTTATAAGTTGTTCAATCTTAAGATCGCCGATTGTTTCTTTTCCCGGTGTTCCTGATCCTTTTTTAAGGTTAAGTTCTTTTTTTATGAGTTCTGAAACTGGTGGTGTTCCGATTTTTATGTTGAATGTCTTGTCTTCTGAGTTTATCAACACTTTTACCGGGACTTTCATACCTTTGAATGCTTCAGTCTTTTCGTTAATCTTGTTAATTATGTCTCCTATTGGAATTCCTGTCGGGCCTACTGCTGGTCCAAGTGGAGGTCCTGCTGATGCTTTTCCTCCTTCTATCATAAGATCTATTGTTTCTTCACTCATTTATACAGCCTCTTTAATTATTATTTCAGTTGTTGATCTTTTTCAGAAGATCAAGTTTTATTGTTATTGGGATTGGAACCACAGCATCGACAAGTTCTATTTTTGCTTCTCTTTTCTGTTCAATTATTCTTGTAATCCTTGCTTTCTCTCTTTTGAATGGTCCACCAATTACTTCTACAAGGGTACCTACTTCGTATGTGATCTTTTCTGTTTTTACCTCAAAGAATTTTTCAAGCGCTTTTGGATCAATCTCTTTATCTATTACACCTCTTACATTATGGACCTCTTTTAGGATTTCTATCATTCTTTCCTTAGAGTCCCCTTCTACAAAAAGGTATCCTTTGATTTCGGCAGGACTGAGAACAGCTTTTATACCTTCTCCTTTGTTGCTGATTAATATCTGGAGGGAATCAAGGACTGTCTTTTCTCTTCCTACTGTTGATCTTGTAGTTAGTATCATATTTTCCACATCTTAAAGCTTATTATATCTTTCACTCTTTAAAATATCATTTTTGCTATGTTGAATATTATAGATATTGTGAGACCAATAAGTCCAATTATCAATATTCCTACAAGTGTTATCTTTGATGCTGCTTTGAATTCGTCTGGTGTTGGTTTCTTTGTTATTCTTATGACTCTGTCAAATTCTTTAAGTTTTCTTTTGATTTCCACTTAAATCACTATTATGGTCTTAAAGCTTATTAGAACAAACTCTCTTCTACCTAAGTAGTTCTAACGAGTTTATCTTACTTTTCTTGTGTAAACTTTATATATTTATAGCTTCAGATGAAGTCAATTCCCAGTTCTTTTTCTATTTCTTTCTGCTCTTCTTTTTTAAATGTGTGTTCTCCGCCGAAAATCTGTGGACTGCTTACACCTGTCACAATAATCATTACTCTTAGAGCTTCACCGAAATCTTTCTGTATCTGAGCACCCCAGATGATTTTTGCGTTCGGATCAAGTCTTGAAGAAACTGTGTTTACAACTTCCTGTGATTCTTTCAAAGTTAGGTCTGAGCCGCCAGTGATATTTATCAGAGCTCCGTCTGCACCGTCTACATCAACATCGAGAAGAGGGTTTGAAAGAGCCTTATTTACAGCTTCTTCTGCTCTGTTTTCTGTGTCAGACTGTCCCATACCGATCATGGCAAGGCCACCTTCAGTCATTACTGCTTTTATATCGGCAAAGTCAAGATTTATCAGTCCTGGTTTTGTTACAAGTTCTGTTATGCCTTTTACTGCATTTACAAGAATCTCGTCAGCGACTTTGAATGCTGTTTCAATAGATACATCAGGCACAATTGTGATAAGCTTGTCGTTTGGTATAACTATAAGGGTATCAACGATAGATTCAAGTTTTTTAAGACCTTCTTTTGCATTTGTCTGTCTTGCTCTTCCTTCCATAGAAAATGGAAGAGTTACAATTGCAATTGTCAGACAGTTCTGTTTTTTGGCAATCTGAGCGATTACTGGCGCAGATCCTGTTCCTGTACCACCACCAAGACCGCATGTAATGAATACCATGTCAGAATTTCCAATTGTTTTTTCTATACTATCTTTTGATTCTTTTGCTGCATCTTCACCTTTTTTTGGGTCTGATCCTGCTCCAAGGCCCATTGCAATCTCTTCACCCATGAGAATCTTATCATCAGCGTCTGCATATAGAAGATCCTGCGCGTCAGTGTTCATTGCAATCAGTTCGGCACCTTCTATGCCAATCTGGGCCAGTCTTGCAAGAGTATTGTTTCCTGCGCCTCCACTACCAATGACTTTGATGTTCGTTATCTTCTTGTCAAGAAGCTTTTTTAAATCATCATCAATCTTTTCAAGTTTTTTCTTTGTATTATCTTTTCCAGCAGTTGTCTTGGTGTTGTTTCTAACGACTTCTTCTATGATATCTTTCATCTTGAATCTTCCCCATTATTAAAATATGATTTTTTATCCTTTGTTAGTAATAATCGTTTGTAGTACAAATTAGTATATAATATATTTAAATATTCCTCTCTTATTTTTTTTGCGGCACTTCTTGTTCTTCTATTTTTATGAGTTTAATATCTTTAATATATTTGGTTATCTCAGCTTTCAGTTCTGTTTTTAATTTATCAGGTATCTTTATTTTTGTCTTCAAAGTGAGTGATGTGGTTTTTAAATCTATTTCAGGGGTTATCTTTATGATGTTCTCACAGATTGTTTCGACCATATCTTTTTTATTTTCAATCTTTTTGGTGAGTTTCAATTTATATACAAGGTTCTTTCCTGCAAGAGGATGGTTGAAATCTATCCTTACCCTACCACTGTTTACTGATATGACTTTTCCCTGAAGATTTCCAAAGTTGAGGAACTGTCCTGTGATTGGATTGATATTTTGTTTTTTTAAGTTGTTTAGAGATATTATCTTTATCATTTTCAAGTCCCTGTTTCCGAAACCATCTTCCTTGTTAATTGTTATCTCTTTTTCTTCGCTGATTTTCATTTTCTCTATTGCTTTGTCAAGTGGTGGGAGCATCATCTTTTTACCGACTATGATTTTCATTGGTCCATATTTTACATTTGGATTAAATATCCCTGTTTCCTTTGCTATTTTTTCGTTTGTAAGATCGAAGATCTCTTGTGATCCCTGGATCTGTCCTATGTATTCAATTTCAACGAAGTCTCCTTTTTCCATAATCTTGACACCTTTAATGATAATTATTTGTTATTTGAAAGTTTCTATAGAACCTTTATATGGATTTGGGTTAGTATATATGGTTATATGGAGAAAGTTTTAGATAAAAGTGGAAATGTCAAGGATTTGCTGAAAATATCTATGGATCCTAAAAACGGTAAGTTTACATATACACTAAGTTTTCCTCCGAATGATCTGAAGACTGTTGCGGCAATCCTTAATTCTATGGCAGATGCGCGCAGGAGGATTTTCAGGGTTGTGAAGGAGAAGACAGGTAAGTCTGTTGTTGGTTATCATGATGTTCATCCTGTTCTTCAAAAGATTGATGAGTTGAGTCGCAAGAAACCAAAGGAAGAGAGGGAAAGGTTTATGAAAGATATGATGACTAAGGCTGTTGAGTTGTTTGGCGGAGCTTAAGGTTCTAGTATTTTGATTTAATTAATGTGATTTTTGTCTTTTTGCTTTTGATTCTGTTTAATGTGTTTTCTAGTGCGTTTTCTATATCTGTGTAGTTTTCATTTTGATCTAATTCATTTTTAGTCTTTTTTTGTTCATTTTCAAGGGCTTTTATGAATATTTCTGGATTGTAATTTTTTACATTTTTGTTACCTTTGATATTAGTAAAATAATCGTAAGCCAGAATGATTATTTCGTATATATCTTTTTTAAGGTTATTAATTGTCTTTTTTTTAAAGTGATATGGTTGAGATAGAAATATTCCTGGAGGCTCAGAAGTTATTTCTTTTAGTTGTGTATTATTAGGATTATTTTTTTTAAAGTCAATTACTTTCTTAAATAAGGTGTTATCTAATTTATCGTAAATTCTATGTTCATTATTTGTTCCATTATAATCAATAACAAGAATTTTTTGTGTATTCATAAGTCTATATCTATTATGAAATTTTATATATTTTGTTATATGTTGCATCTGTTTAGTGATTATGTAGTTAAGATTGATTTCAAGAATAAGATTATGAAATATATTTGGTTTAGTTAAATTAATTTGTTTGGGATTATTTGGAGGGGGTTTAAGAGTTGTATTATTTTAATTTTATTACTGTGATTTTGGTTTTTTTGTCTTTGATGTTGTTTAATGTGTTTTCTAGTGCGTCGTATCTGTCTTTTTCGAGGTCATATGATTTTTCTAAATTGTCAACAAACTTCTTGTTATTTAAATAATCTGCAATTGATCCTATTGATATGGCTCCAGGTAAACCTATACTTTGAATGGTTGGATTTGTAAATGCGTTATATACTGTTAGCACGATTCCTACTCCTGCAAATATTCTAGTAGTCTTGGCTTTTCCTTTTAAGTTTTTTTTAAGTTTGTAATATGTTTCATTTAGAAGAGTATCTTTTTTTACTTTAATCTTTTTTTGTTTTTTTCTAAGAAACTCTGTGAATATTTTTGGATTGTAATTTTTGTTAGTATTAGATTTATGATTTGGAAAATTAGTATCTATAATGATTATTTTGTCTATTTCTTTCTTAAGGGTTTTATATATATCATCTGAATAAAAATCATTTGAAGATAGATAGGACATATCTATTCCTCTAATATTAGATATTGTTTTTTCAAGTTCTTTATGGTCAGTATCTTTATTTTTTTTGAGATTATTTAATTCTTGGACTGATTTTTTATCTAATTTTTTGAGAATTACATATCTATTATCTGTTTTATGATATTCAACAATGAGCGTATTGTGTTTATTTATAAATTCGTCTTCACTGTTCATAGGTCTGTGTTTGTTGTAAAATATTATAAATGTTATTTCTATTGAGTACTAATTGTATGATCTAGTGTTTTCAAGAATAAGATTATGAAATGTCTTTGGTTTAGTTCAAGTAATTTGTTTGGGATTATTTGGCGAAGCTTAAGCTACTCTATCCTTATTTTTTGTGTATTTTTGTTTTAGAAAAAATAATGAATTGATCATAGGTTTAGTTCACTAAGCTTGTGTAGAATTGCTTTTTTGAGCGATTAGTAATGGTGGACTAAACATGTTACCATGCTTACATCCCCATCCTATCAAACCCGTCTTCTACGGGAGCTCTCTGCCTCTTTTTGAGATAGGTTTCAGGCTTAGATGCCATCAGCCTTTATCCTTTACGGCGTAGCTACCCTGCTTGCCTTGTTAGACAACAGGTTCACCAGAGGCCGCGGTCCTATGTTCCTTTCGTACTATTAGGGCCTTCCTCTCAGGCAGTTCTCACACTTCTAGCAGATAGTAACCAAACTGGCTCGCGCCGTTCTGAACCCAGCTCGCGATCCCTTTTAATGGGTGAACACCCCCACCCTTGGCTGCTGATGCACAACCAGGATAGGAAGGGCCGACAGCGAAGTAG
>DAOVWP010000070.1 GCA_030636615.1 Candidatus Nanohaloarchaea archaeon | reverse complement strand
CAGTATATTATGTGAATATCACTAATACAGGTCTTGCGAATTCAAGTGTTCCTATTACTGCTAGACTTACATCAAGTTGTACTACTGCTGATCTTGTAATTTATTCGTCTACTCAGACTATAGATGTTCCTATTGAAGCATCTTCATCTGCGCTGGTCAACTGGACAGTCAGAGCTGTAAGTACTGCAACAGATTGTGAGATTAAGTTAAATGTTTCAGGTGGTAGATGGTGGAATTCTGCTTCTGAGAAGATAATGATTTATACAATAAATATTACAAACAGTTCTTCAAGTACTGATACTCCTAATCCTGAAGAGCAGGAAGATACTACTACTACTACAGATACTGTGAGCACTGATTCAGAGTGCAGTTCAAGTTTTGACTGCGCGGATGATGAGTTGTGCACTTCTGATCATTTGTGTGTCAAGATCTCCTGCGCAGAAGGCAAGGTCGCTAAAAATCATCGTTGTGTGGTTGATGAAAACTATACTGTTCCAGAGATTGTTGAAGAAGTGACTTCTATTAAATTTATCGGTAATTATTCTGATATGTTGGTGGAACGGGGTAGTTCTGTCGTTATTGAGTTTAATATGGAAAATGATGGCGATAAGGATATTGATAGGTTGCTTTATTATCTCGTTGTTAATGGTGTATCGGATGATAATGTAGTTGAAATACTGAATTATTCTGATGTTCTTGCAGTTGGGAATACTGCTATTGTGAAATATAATATAACTATGCCTGATGATGCTGCATCAGGATATCATGATGCTACTATCTTTGTAAGTTATGGTAATTCCTCTGTTGCCAAAACTGTAAGACTTAAAGTTTCGTTTAGCGATGCTGATAAGGAACTGATTGAGAAAGATATTGGTTTACTGAAAAAAGAGATAGAGACACTTGAGAAAAGTGTTGAAAAGATAATCAGTTCTAATGATGGTGGTGTTGATATTGAAAATCTTAATGATTCACTTTCAAGGATTAAGGAATTGTATGAGGAAGCGCGTGTTGCAGTAGAGAATGGTGATTATTTTACTGCTTCTGAAAAAAAAGCGATGATAGATTCTTTGATATTGGATATGATGGATGAGTCGCCTGAGGTTGCAGATAGTCTTAATGGATCCTTTTTATTTAAGAAAGCAGTATATGGTTTTATTATTGTGATTATTTTAGCTATTGTCTTCTTTGCATATAAATATGAGGTTTACAAAAGGGTGGATCTGAATAAGCTAAGTAAAATGCATGCTGATATAATTGAGAAAATAACTGTTCTTTTGAATAAGAAAACAAGTCGCAAAAATAAGGGAAAGGTCAAAGCATATTTGGATAGGGAGAAAGAAGAAAAAAAGTTCTTTAAAGAGCAGGAAAAGATGGCTAAAGAGGAAATGAAAAAGCTTATGGGTGAAAGTGTTAAGAGGGAGGTTTTGTGGAAACCTGAGGGTTATGGTAAGAAATTTAAGGGTGTTGGTTTACCAGTAAGTGAATTTTACAAAAACTTCTCCAGAGGTATAGCTGTTGTTGGAGACAGAATTGTTGGTCTTAAGAGACATTTGCCTAAGAAGACTGTCAGTGAGGAAGATGATCCTGTGAAAGAGAAAAGTGATGTTGTTGTTAAGAAAGCAAAAGTTGAGGTTAAGTCAAAGGTTAAGGAAGATAAGCCTGAAAAGATTATTTCTGATACTCCAAGTATAAGTGAGAAGATAAAGGAAAAATTAAAGAAGTCAAACGAGATCAAGTGCCGCACATGCGGGATGCATTTTGAGTCGAAAGCCGCGCTTGAGCTTCATCAGAAGTATGCTCACAAGATTTAAAGATTACGGGTTATTTAATTTCTTATGAATTGTTCAATCTGCGGAAGTAAGGCAGTTATTGATTGTAAATATGAAGGAAAGTCGTATTGCAAAAAGCATTTTCTCATTAAATTTGAAAAAAAAGTTCGCAAGACTATCAGAGTTAATAATCTTATTGAGAAAGGTGACAGGATTGCTGTGGCTATTTCCGGCGGAAAGGATTCTTCTACAATGTTAAGCATATTGAGAAATATCACTAAAGATAGGACAGATGTATCTATATTTGCAATCACTATAGATGAAGGGATAAAAGGGTATAGAGGTAAGACAATAAGAGATGCAAAGAAGTTCTGTTCTTCCTTAGGTGTTGAGCTTCATATAGGTTCTTTTGAGGATCTTATTGGCATAAGTACTGATGATGTTGTTAAAAAAAATGATGATGATACCCTTAAGGCCTGCACTTTCTGTGGTGTGTTCAGAAGAGATTGTATAAATAAGCTGGCTGCGAAGCATGGAGCTAATAAAGTTGCAATCGGGCATAATCTTGATGATGAAGCGCAGTCGATAATGGCAAATTATATTCGTGGAGATATGCTTAGAGCTGTTCGTATTGGCCCGAAATCTTTTATTGTTGAAGATAAGAGGTTTGTTCCAAGGATAAAGCCGCTCAGGGATGTTTTAGAGCAGGAAGTGGCTCTATTTGCATTGCTTAAGGAGTTTCCTCTATCATTTGGCGAGTGTCCGTATGCTGATGAAAGTTTCAGGTGGGAGATAAGGGATCTTATCAATTCTCTTGAGCAGAATCATCCCGGAACCAAGCATTCTATTGTCGCTACATTTGATTCTATGCTGCCTTATCTGAAGAGCGGGTATTTTAAGAAAGTTGGTACTATTATTAAGAAATGCACTACTTGTGGTGGTCCGACCAGTCAGAAGTATTGTAAGGTCTGTATTCTTAAGAAGAAAGTTGGGTTGGTTTAAGGATAATTTATAAAGTTTGTTACTATATTATGGTTATGACTAAAATTGATTATAGTAAAACTCTTGAGAATACTGCACTGAAGAATATTGATTTTAATGAAATTATTGAACTTTCTAAAAAGTATGGTGAGATTAAGAAAATTCAGGGGTTAGTTGGGAAAAACGATGCTGAGGAAATATCTGAAGATTGGGAAAAGATAAATAAAGGTAAAGGTATTTCAAGAAAAAAAGTATCAATAATGAATGACAAAGATTTTGGAGATATAGCAACCAATGGATCTCGAGAGAATTACTATTTTGATGGAATCGAAATAACTTTTACTGATAATCAGTATATAAAAATAGAACAAGAATATGATGCATATACTAAAAATCTTAAGGAAATGGATATTAATCGGTATAAGTCTGTGATAGTTTACAGTGTTTCTGGTTTAGAAGGAATAGATGATAAATTTTTTATGTTTAAGTATCGTATGGATAATAATCGTGGTGTATCTGAAGTTGTTGATATTGATTATTCTAATTTGAATGATTCGATTAAAGAATTAAATTCCGCTGGGTGTAGTCCTTATTTATCAAATGTTAAGGTTGTTGGGAAAATAAATAACAAATCTAATTTAGTTAAGGATTGGGATAATCTCTTGGATTCATTTTCTTCTCTAGAATCATATAAGAAAAGAATAGATGATAATAATAAAAAGCTGAAAAGTGAATGGAAAAAGAGAGAAAAAAGTCTATTTTCTAGAGATAAATTCTGGTTTTTAAGTAAAGAACGAAGCAGAGCCAAAAAGTTTGAGGATGAAAATAAAAAAATTTCTGAACGCCAAAGGATAAATAAAGTTGGAATTCCTGTTGATAAATTTTCTTTGAATTATTGATTTGTTGAGTCCTATAAAAAATTATCTAAATTCTTTGAACTTTGGTATTAATGAGAATGCT
>DAOVWP010000038.1 GCA_030636615.1 Candidatus Nanohaloarchaea archaeon | reverse complement strand
AAGTCTGACAACATGATCATGCACAAGCTTCAGCTCAAATGTATCTTCAATTGTAATTATCCTATGATTCTGCGGCATAAACATACTTACTGCATTCAGCATAGTTGTTTTTCCTGAACCGGTTCCACCGGCAAATATTATGTTTTGCGGCTTGACAGATAACCCTTCTATACAGCACCATAAAAAAGAACAAGCCTCTTCACTGATTGTTCCGGATCTTACAAGATCAATTGGGGTGATCATCTTCTCACTGAATTTCCTGATAGTTATAGTTGGTCCGTCTGATGACAACTGCGGCCCTGTCGCATTAAACCGTGACCCGTCCGGGAGCGACCCGTCAATAAACTGACCATTATCATCAAACTCCTTTCCATTATATCCCGCAACACTGTGTATTATATCCATTGCTTTCTTGTTGCTGATTTTCACATTCGTCTCACACATTCCATATAGCCTGTGCACAATCTTGACATTTGATTTCCCTCCGATAAACATGACTTCTTCAATCCCTGGATCTATCATAAACTCGTTGATCTCATGCAGATCAGAATCAGAATGTTCCAGTTTAACCACAGAATAATAATGCCTGCCCATCTCATCTTTGTATATGATCACATTTCCATATCTTGTAATCTCGTTGTAATTTTGCTCATCCATTTTTATACACCCATCAAACTGAATATTATCAGTATTATACTGCATGCAACACCCATCATGCTCGCAGATATAATCAGATCCTCTTTTACTATACCATAAAATATTGCTGCAATCAATCCCTGCACCATTACAATCATTGATATAAACATATTCTGGGGAACATCAAAACTATTTCCTGCCATAGCAACCGTAAACGGTATTGCAATAACGCTTGTGAAAAGGATCATCATTGCAGTACCTGATGTTTTTTTAATCCTCTCAAACCGCAGAAACATAACCTCTCGCAAATCCCTGCCTGCATCTTTCAGTATGCCTGCCCCATCTGCCTCGCTTGAGAATGCAGATATGATTGCGCTGCATATTAGACGCATCTCAGGATGCTTCTTATTGATTTCCTCCTTTACAGCAGATATATCTTCACCATTATTATATGCATCCATAATTCTTTGGAGTATCTTTGTGCATTTATGCCCTTCATTGTTCTTTATTATCCCTGACACAGTCTCTGTTATAGAGTATCCTCTTTCCATCTGATCAGCAATCTCAGAGACAAGATCAACAAAATAATTGATTTCTGCCTCTCTCATCCTTAATGTAAACAATCGCACAATAAGAATAATCATGCCGGCAACAAGTACAATAACAACAGGAATAATCTCATTCATCTAAATCACCGGCTCCTTTCTTTTTACGATAGCTACAAGCATTGCAATAATAACCGTATTGACTATCAGATACATATTTCCCATCTCAACAATATGGTCCAGATTCCCGATAAACTCTTCTCCGATCGAAGCAAATATTGTGATTGTCTGCATAAAGAATGGCACAATCATAAACAGTATGATCAGGTTAAGTATTACATCCACATTCTCACTGTATTGATTGATATCAACTTTCTTGTGCTTCATGAAATCTTCCATGAAATTACGCAATATCTCATCAAACCTATCCTCAGATCGATACCCGTCTTTGATTCCTTTTAGAAGTTTTTTCATATTTTCTACTTTCTCTTTCCAGTACAGCTCATCGACAACCTTCTCAAAACTTTCACCAGCATTAACCTTCTCAATTATCTCGGAAAAAATAGTTGATATAAGCCCATGTTTTTCCTTTGATACATCTACAAGTATCTGTTCTATGCTTTTCCCTTCCCTTGCCTTCAGTCTCATAGAATAGACTGTCTCGACTATATTTTTTTCAATATTCATTGATCTGCTCATACCTGACTTATCACCCGGCAAGTTCCCTGCATTTCTGCGGATCAACCGCATTTTCACAGTATGCGATCTCACCCCTCATTATCGCAAGTCTCTGGTAGCAAAGAGGTCTGTATGTTGATGCGCCATCGCATATATCCTTATCAAGATAACTTTTCTTTGTTGCAAGAATATAATAACATTTATCTGCATTATTTTCATCAGTCATCATGTTACATATATTCGGCTCAGCAAGATCAGGATTATTTTTCATCCTGAATAGGAAACAATCTTCCATCGCCCCGCTTCCAAGTTTGAAACACTCAGACAGATCATCAATGACAGGAAGCATATCCTTTTCATCTTCCACAACAATATCTTCCTTTGCAAGAAGCGTAGAACCTCCACTCTTAAAACCGGATATAATTACAAATAACACAACGCAAAGAACAATAACTATCCCAAAAACTTTCAGTGCAGGTACGAATTTTTTTAAACCATCAGCTACAGTTTCCCAAATCCCCTTACCAGAATTCTCTTCAACCGAAATGCCTGCTCCAACATCCTTCTCAAAAGAATCTATGTTATCAATAAGCACAACATATCTTTCAGGATATCCCTTTGATCTGACTACATCTTTCAGCTGATCTTTTGTGTATCCGGATTCAAGTTTTTTCCTGATCCAGGAAACAAATTTATCCTCTTTTGCCATTATACTACTTATTTCGCAGAAATCCTATTTATAACTCACATTAACAGAAACATAAAAAGAGACAACCTTGTCTCTTAAGACAATTAAAGGACTTCTACCATTCTGATATCAACAGATCTGATCGGATATACTTTTGATGCTCTTGTTTTTATAGTCCTTGAGAATTTTTTGTCGAGAATTTCTTTAACTACAGAATCAAAAGACATTTTCTTGAGCAGCTCAACTACTGTTCCCTCAACATTTGATCTGATCTCTTTCTTGACATTGACCTTTACTCTCTCTGCTGTAATCGTAACAAGTTTTACCCTTACAGTTCTGTTGTCTGTAGACGAAATATCTGTAATTGTATCAATCCTTGAACTCCACTTGTTAACAAGCCTCGATATCTTATCTTCCATAAGCGCCTGTCCGGCATATTCACTATGCGCGCATCCATCCATAACATTAATTATCTTAAGTGTTACAGAAGAATCATAGTCTGAGAAACTGCCTGTAAGCTGGTTCATAGGAAGCGTAAATTTTCTTCCGGTTATCTTTGTATCATCAATACCTCTGGTATGTCCGATTTCCTTGTTATCAAACATTTTTGGCGCAGTTATGGTAAACCATTTCTTTGCCTTTTTTGACACAACAACTTTTCTTCTTTTCTTTTGTACATTTTCTTTAGCCATATTATATCACCATTCTATGTGATCTTCCCCGTACAGATCCGTTTATTGGCGGTTCCTGGGTTACTATTTAAATTGAGCAATATCTTTTTAAATGTTGCTAAGAGTATTCTTCTTTTGGTCATAGTCCAACAGCAGATCAATCTTTTCGATAAATTCCAACTCCACTCCCTGTGCAATCTTTGCCCCTGCCGCAAGAGAATGTCCCCCGCCTTCGCCGCCGATTTCTTCAACAACTTTCCTTATTGCCATATCAATATCAACAATTCCATCAAGAGAACTGTCAACTCTCCCTGACACTTTAACTCCGTTATCAGAATTTGCAAATCCGAACATTATCTTCATTTTATTATCTGCAGATTTAGATATTATTGACATGATAGTACCGATAAAATTTTCATCAATCTTATCTCTTGCAACAAGATACGCGCCGTTCTTTTTGTGGATAATGCTTTCTTTGTTTCTACTTACCCAGTTGAGATATTTTGCAATCTTTTGTCTGTACTCTCTGAGCGTATCATCTATATTATCTTTTTTCCCAAGACACAGATCAAGCCCGTCTTTTCCTTTTCCAAGCCGGCCGCATGCGTTAAGCATAGTTGCAAATTCTCTCAGTTCATGATCATTTGTAAGTACATAGACATTTCCTGTAAGATAATCCTTATTGTCGACCAGCTCAGACCTGAGGATTATCTCTATTGTCAGCCTGCTTTCTTCTTCTTTTGACAGATCATGAAGTCTTGTCCAGTCTCCATTTGTTTTTTTAGCAGGAATCTCAAGATCATTCATCATCTGTATCGCTCCGGATTCATTACCATTGACATTTGGGATTTTAGGTCTGTCAAGATACATAAGCGACTTGTGCAGTGGTCTTGTAAACCTTCCGAACAGTCTCAATCCATTTATGACTTTTATTCTTCCGTTCCTATCAGCTTCCTCAAACAAATACTTATTGATTGTTTTAAACTGCCCATTCTTTTTTTGTGTATCTCCCGCAGCACCAATAAGAGTGAACTCAACAGACTCGCAGATCTTTGGCGTAATCTCTCTGCAAAGGAAATAAGTCATGCCTGCGCCACTTACTTCATCCTTGCCATCAATTCCGAAATCATGGCAGTTCAACTCATTTATGTTTTCAGCGCTATACTCAGAAACAGTGTGATGGTCTGCAATTACAACTTTACGGTCTGAAAGATATTTGTTGATATTCTCCTTCTGCCCTGATCCAAGATCAGTAAAGATAAATAGGTCTGCATCTTTGCTCGACAACTCTTGTATAATGTTGTCTTCAAGCTGTCTGACAACATCTATCTGAAAATCTTTTCCTATGGTCTCAAGAGCTTTATACATGATTGTCCCACTGCAGATCCCGTCTGCATCATGGTGTGTGACAACCTGTATTTTTCCTTTTTCACTCTTGATGATTTCCGCAATTTTTTTAGCCCTATCTCTAATGTTTTCTATTGCCTGATTCATCATAAATCAAAAGAAAACTTATAGACTTACTGGACTATAAGTTTTGCTTCCTCAAGTTTATACTTCCATTCTGCAGGCAGTACACCTTTCTTTTTATAATATTTCCCTAATCGCCTGACCTTTGATTCAACAATTGTGACAGATCTGATAGACTGTGTATCTTTTTTGTTCTCTTTCAGATGCCTGTGCATATTCACTGCCTGTTTAAGCAGATTGAACAGCGGTTCAGGATATTCACCTACAATCTTATTCTCTTTAAGGATTGTGTCAATCTTTTTTCCTGTTGCTGATCTGACACTAGGTATCCCATAGACATCTCTAAGTGCAGTTCCGATCATTGCTGTGCCATTACCTTCCTTTGAAAGCTTTACGACCAGTTTTTCAATCTCTTTCCCTTTGTAGCTAACCCATTTCGGATTTTTCTTATCCTCTGGTTTAGTGCTTGATGCTTTACCTTTTCTTCTTGCATACATTCTTGCCATATATAATTCACCATATTTACGAAAAACACGGCAGATCTGGGAGAATTAGCATAATCTCTGCATATCTTAAATATGCTGATGCGCATACATCCCGATCTGAATCAGCCGAAACTTTTTCAGTCTTATCAATAAATGAAACAAACAATCTTTTTAAATGTTTCTGGGATATCAATAAAGAATTTTTAGAAATTATGCATCAATCAGAACTTTCTTATTTTCACTTTCTATCGAATCAAGCATTAATTTTTTATCCAACTCAATTAGTTCATGGACAACAGGATTTTCCTTATTTAGTTTAAACATGTCAGATTTTCCAACTTTTCTTGTTTTTATCACAATGTTTTGATCCACTAATTTATTCCAAAATATTTCAAGTGTATTCCATGCGACATTTGCATTTTTAGATATATCTTTTTTATTGTAGTCAAAGTCTTCATATGTAATTAGGAAATCCAGTACTCTAATCAATGGGTAATCTCCAAAAAATTCCACAAATGTTGATTTTTCTTCCATTTTGAATCCCTCATGATTTAAATCTTATAATATCATTTCAACTTATCCGCTTTCCTTATATTATATCTTCCTCTTGTCCTTATGACTGCGAGCCGCTCAAGTATCTCTGAGCTGCCTTCAAATTCTTCGCAATATGCCTTAAATATAGCTTTGATCATCTTATCGCTGATATTGAAATGTGTTGATCCTATTGCCTGTTCCAGAAGATGTAGATCAACCGCCATATCCTCAACCTTTTTTGAATGCATCCCAAGTCCGAAATCAATGAAATACACTTTTCCGTCACAGAATATCATGTTTGATGTTGTAAGATCTCCATTCACCATATAGTTTTTGTTCAGTTT
>DAOVWP010000141.1 GCA_030636615.1 Candidatus Nanohaloarchaea archaeon | reverse complement strand
GGAATGTTCTTGTCATATTAAAATATATATGGGCTGAAATTAATAAATATGACTGTATGGGATTAAAGAAACAGTTTATTTTTCGCTATTTTTCTATAACTCTTTAAAGTATTTTTTCGAATCCGCGCCGATGTGGTTTTTTATAAAATCTGTAACATCTTTGAGATAATATTCGAGAATCTCATCAAGCTCACTCTTGAAAAACATTGTATTGCCGCAAGACTCACCCATATAATTGAAATATCTGTCAATAGCGATAAACTCTACATTCGGCACCTTGATAAGTCTCCGGACCATATTTTCAGTTATAAAGTCTTTGATGTTTGGCATATCCATCCGTTCAAGCGCTGCATATTCAAAACCATACGCGCTGTCCATAAGGACTCCTGCCTTTTTGAAATCATCAAATGCGATGTTTTTATCTTCCTTAAAAAGCTTTACGACTTTTTTTCTGACCCCTACCATTTTCTCGTGATGCTTTGCAATCTCTGCCTGTTCATGTGCCATTTCAGTCTTAAGTTTCAGAATTTCAGGTCTCATAGTATCACACATCATTTTTCTGTCTTTTTTGGCTTGTAAAAACTCAAACATGCTGTTGGATTCTTATTTAGATTGTATTTCATATAGAATATGATTTCCCTGAGCTTGGACTTAATTATCTTATCAAGTTCCTTATCAAAAAAATCTATATTATCAATGCTTTCCTGGTCATCTCTGCGCCTGAAATATTCTTTGATGGCCATGAAGTTTACATCATGCTTTCTTAGAAATTGCTCAAGTATATTTTCAATTATAAGATCATCTATCTTGGGCATATACAGCCGCTCAATCGCTGCAAACTCAAACCCGTCCGCTTCATCCATAAGGTTTCTTGCATCTTTAAAATCCTCAAAAGTTATGCTTCTGTCTTCCCTGAACATCTTTGCAACTTTGTCTCTGATCTTTTCCATCTTCTCGCGATGTTTTACAATCTCAACCTGCTGATGGATATGTTCTGCTCTCAGTTCCAGGATTTCTGGCTTCATGATAATACCTACTTAAATATAGATAATGATAGGAATTTATATCTGTTTTCTGTTAATCAGCCTTTTTTTCGGGATTAGACCAGAGCAATTTGTGAAATAATAAACCCAGAAAGGAATAAAATAATAATATCAATAATCATAAATCAAAAACCTATATATACAATCCGAAAATAAAATAGATAGTGATGAGACAGAATCAAAGGCTAACATCAGCAGCAGCATTATTTCTCTTCCTGGCAATAGCTCTAAGCACAACTGTTTCTGCTGTTGACACATTCACGATACCTAACTATGTGACAGAAAACGAAGAGTTCTATGCATGCAGCGACATACCTCTTGATATCCTTTGCATGGACGGGACAGAAACTATATCATACAGTTACGGGACCTCTGAAGGATACTTTTCACAATATGACAGCGAGCTTGATGTCATGATGGATATATTATGCACAGGACTTCAGGTTGAGTATTACAATACGAATTACCCGGGCGACAGCGTCGAGATAAGCCTGTACAACACAGGGTACTGCGACATTGACGGTATCAATTATCCTATAACTGTTCTTGCTTCAGCACAGACTGATGAGGTAAAACTTTCTATCAACGGCTACATAGACTGGTACTCT
>DAOVWP010000028.1 GCA_030636615.1 Candidatus Nanohaloarchaea archaeon | reverse complement strand
CCTTTGATAAACAGCTCTATTGTTGTTTTGTCTATGAAATTGTATTTTATCTCAAAGACTTTGCGCTTCCTTACAAGATCACCCCTCCTGTGAGAAACCCTTTCAGGAGTCCTCTGGTCGATGATCAGATTGTTCAGTTGATCAAGTTTTTTCAGATCATCTTTGCTGATACTGTTGTCCAGTTTTGTCAGGGCCCTGTATGTCTTGATTGATTTCTTTTCTTTCAACATAATTATCTCTTTTTTGGTTGAGTAGCGAAGATCTGAGACCTCTACCTTATCTTTATTTGCTTTGTTTGAGATCTTTGCTGTTTTTTCAAGATCAATTGTCCTTATTTTCGGGTTGCGTATATCAAGGACAAATTCTCTCCCACCGAAATTAAGGGCATCTATATCTTCCCTTCCCGCGCCATGGAACTTTGAATCTTCACCTTTTGTTGCCTTCAGGAATTCTTTGGCAATAAGATCTTCAACAGTTTCAGGATACTGCTGACCTGTGAAGTCGCATACTTTGCATCCGAGACCTCTACACTTTGAGCATGGCCATTTTGTCTGGGGGATGCCACGGAGAAATTTCTTGTAAATACCATAGATATAGAGTGGTTTTATCTGAAGTGAGATCTTGTCTTTTTTTGGATCTATTGTCACTGTGATATCCGGATTGTCTTTCTGGAAAGTCTTTCCAAGAGCCTGGGCTACTTCATATCCTACCTGTTCCCCAAAATCTATTTTTGTCGGCTTAACATGACTGCTCGTCAGTTCTTTGAATATCTTTTCTTCTTTTTCAACTTCAACTTTCGGCAATATCACACCAATTGAAAGTGTGTCAAATTCATACTTTTTTAGTTGTTCAACTATTCTTGATGAAAAGTATTCCACCCGCTCAAAGAGATTTTTGCAGGTGTCGCAGACTTCTTTTTTCTTATGGGTTGAAGTATAGCCGGCCTTTTTCTCACAGTAACTGCATAGATAATAATCTACCATGTGTGGTGTTTTGAACAAATATTTTTAAATAGATAAGGGATACCGATTAAATAGTATGGGTAAGATTGCAGAATATGAAATAAAAGCGACAAAAAGACTGGGGCAGAATTTTCTGGTTGATACCAATGTAGCTGATAAAGAGGTCAGGCAGAGCAAGGTATCAAAAAAGGATGTGGTGCTTGAGATCGGCTCAGGGTATGGCGTGCTTACAAAAAGGCTTGCGGATGTTGCGAAAAAAGTATATGCTGTTGAAAAAGATCCTAAGATGGTCAATGTATTAAACAGGGAAGTAGGGGATCTTGATAATGTTGAGATAATTGCTGGAGATTTTCTTAAGATTGATCTACCTGAGTTTGATTTATGTGTTGCAAATATCCCATATAATATTTCATCAAGCATAGTTGAGAGGCTTGGCAGGCTTGGCAAGGGTGGTGTTCTGATTGTCCAAAGAGAGTTTGCGCAGAGGCTTACAGCTGATCCGGGTTCGAGAGATTACTCACGGCTTACTGTGTTATCACGATTCTATTTTGATGTCTCTATCCTATCTAATGTGAACCCGCGGTGTTTCAGACCGATACCTAAAGTGTTTTCATCTATGATCAGACTTGTTCCTGTCAAAAGGGAAATTGAAGATAAGGAAGGATTTTTCAGGTTTGTCAGAGCAATATTCAATCATAAGAGGAAAACTCTTGCATCAGCGCTTAAATGCTGCAGCAGGGATCTTGATCTTCCGAAAGAGAAACTTATGGAAATTTCCGGTAAAATAAAATATAGTGATGCGCGGGTAAATAAACTTGAACTGGACAAATTGTTTGAGTTGCATGAAGATTTCAGGAAACTTTTATAAAATATATTAATTAAGTGAATTCTATGAGACTTGCCGTAATTGATCATAACAAGTGCAGATACAAGAAGTGCACGAAACCATGTATTAGCTTCTGCCCCAGAGTACGGAGCGGGGATGAGACTGTTGTGGATGACGGTAAAAAGATTATTATAAATGAAGAGTTATGTATCGGGTGCGGTATATGCGTAAACAAATGCCAGCATGACGCAATAAAGATAATAAATCTATCTCATGAGCTGGAAAATATGACTCATCAGTATGGGAAAAATACTTTCAGATTGTATGGTCTGCCATGTCCGCTTAAGGGACAGGTTGTGGGAATTCTTGGAGCAAATGGTATAGGAAAATCAACAGCTCTGCAGATACTTTCAGGTAAGATTAAGCCAAATCTTGGAAGATTTGATGCTAAGGAGATAGACAACAAAGAGATTATCTCGCTTTTCAAAGGTACTGAGATACAGATGTATCTTACTAATCTTCTTGAAGGCAAACTAAAGACTGTGTACAAACCGCAACAGGTTGATTCTCTTCCTAAGCTTGTAAAAGGCACGCCAAGAAAGATCTTAAAAGATGAGAGGGGAGTTTTTGATGAAGTTATTGGAGATTTGGGTATTGAAAATATTCTTGACAGGGATATATCCAAGTTATCCGGAGGAGAACTTCAGAGGATGACTATTGCGGCTGTAATGCTGAAGGAAGCAGATATATATTATTTTGATGAGCCATCATCATATCTTGATTCATACCAGAGACTCGCAATGGCAAAGGCAATAAGAAAGCTTGCTGCGCTTGGGAAATATGTAGTGGTTGTAGAGCATGATCTTGCCACAATGGATATACTTGCCGATCAGGTGCATATTGTTCACGGATCGCCTGGAGTGTATGGAGTAATCTCAATGCTATATTCAGCAAGAAGAGGGATCAATACATATCTTGATGGATATATAAGAGAAGATAATATCAGGTTCAGGGATGAAGCGCTAAGTTTCAAGGGACGCGGGAAGAAGTTTGAAGGTGTCAATAAACTTATCGAGTATCCTAAGATGTCAAAGACTTATGATGGTTTTGAAGTTAAAGCGGAAGAGGGTTTTATTTATGAAGGAGAGATTATCGGGGCATTCGGAGCAAATGCGCTTGGTAAGACAACATTTATGAAAATGCTTGCCGGAAAAGAAGAGTCTGATGAGAAAATTCCTATGGATTCTGAAATAAAGGTTGCATATAAGCCACAGTACCTGTATTCTGATTTTTCCGGCTCAGTGCGTGAGCTTCTGAGTGGTATCACAAAAGATGTCAACAAAACAACTTACAAGAAAAAGATATTGAGACCGCTTGATCTGGAGCATATCATGGAAAACAAGGTGTCGACTCTTTCAGGCGGAGAGATGCAGAGGGTTGCTATCGCAATTGCTCTGTCACAGGAAACTGAGTTGATTCTTCTTGATGAGCCTTCTGCATATCTTGATGTGGAACAACGAGTTAAACTTGCAAAGCTTATAAGAGGATTTGTTGAAGATTCGAGAAAGACATGCATAATTATTGACCATGATCTTCTTGTTCTTGATTATATATCTGATCGGGCAATACTTTTTGATGGGGAATCCGGAGTATCAGGTCATGCGGGATCACCCAGCTCCCTTAAGAAAGGTCTTAACGCGTTTCTAAAACAGTTGGATATAACATTTCGGGAAGAACCTGATACAGGAAGACCGCGGGCGAATAAAGAGGGTTCTCAAAAGGATCAGGTACAGAAGAAAAGCGGCAAATATTATTGCGGATAAGGTTTTTCTGTAGATAGATATTTATTGTCATCGAATATAATTAGTATATAGGTATGACCATAATAATCGGCATAACCGGGCTCGCAAGGTCAGGAAAGGATACAGCTGCGGAGTATTTGGCTTCTTCTTATGGATTTAAAGTATTTACTATGAGTGATGTCATAAAGACTGAGCTGATGAGAAGAGGAATGATAATATCAAAGGAAAATATGTCAAAGCTTGGAGATATCATGAGAGAGGAATATGGAAGGAATGTTGTTGCAATAAAGACACTTGAGAAATCTTCAAACTTTGCGAAAGTTGCTATCACAGGTATGAGATCTCCTGAAGAGATAAAATATTTCAGGTACGAAGCTGATAAGTTCTATCTTCTTGCGATTGAAGCAAATGATGATAAGCGGTTTGAGCGGCGGAGTAAAGAAGATCCGCAGAGAAGATCTGAGTTCTATGTACGGGATGAGCGGGATATTAAGAACAAAGGTCTTGACAAAGTTATTGATAAGGCAAACTGTGTCATCAAAAATAATTATTCTAAAAAGTATTTTTATAATAAGATTGATGAATTTCTTAAGGAGTTTGTTGTTAAGGATATAAAAGTATAATTATATATTGGTATAATTTAATATTATTATATCTGTATAAACACATATAAATACTCACTAAATAAATAGTTATACAGGTAGTTGTTATGTTAGAGTATCTTATACCAATACAGGCGATTGTGGTTGTCGTATTTCTATTTTATCTAAGTATAGGAACCCTTAAGGAAAGGTATGGTATTGATGTTGATATTTTGAAGAAAGCGAGTCCGAAGATCCTTAAGTCTCAGTTAAATTATGTTCAGGTCATGAAGAGACAAAAAAGAACATATGAGATGTTGAAAAATGAACTTGCAAAAGAACTTAATCCTGAGAAGTATAAGAATATGAATAATTCTGAGCTTGCTGAATATATATTAAATAATAGAATTGATCTTTTTCCTGATGGTGTTAGAAATGCAGATTATCAAAAACTTAAGGATATGGGTCTTTCTAAAAAAGGAAAGACTATTGCCAAAAAAAAGATAGGACAATATCTTGAAATGGCAGATGTAATTGATTTTGTAAGGAAAGAAGATTACTATGTTGACAGTATGACATTAGACAAGATCAATAGAATTGTGCGCAGACCAGCAAATATGGGGAGAGTTAAAAATATGCTTGATAAAGGGATAATTCAACCCGAATTTAAAAAGTCGGATTCTACAGATTTTTCGGGTTTGGACAATTTAGATCCATATCAAGACAGAGATAATTTTGATCAGAAATCAAAAGGTATGCTTGTAGAGAAAAGTGTTGCTGATTATGTTAAAGTGTTTTTACAGCAGTATAATCCTGGATGGAATATTGAGTTTGCTGATACATATGATAAGATGAAAGATCTGTTTGAAAATGAAGATTATGCTGTATACCAAAGAGACAGCAGGATATATCTTAGAAATAGGAAAGATAATACGAAGTGCACAGAGATTGATCTTCCGGTAATCATGGAAAAAGATGGAGAGAAACATATAATTAATTTAGAGATTAAAAGCGGTGAGGGTTATAAGGCTAAGCTTGGAGATATTGACAAGATCAAGAAAAGAAAGGTAAATATTATTAAAGAAGCAACAGGAAAT
The DNA here is from genome assembly GCA_030636615.1 of Candidatus Nanohaloarchaea archaeon. Lineage (GTDB taxonomy): Archaea > EX4484-52 > EX4484-52 > EX4484-52 > GLR71 > DAOVWP01. The sequence continues at coordinate 2,725 of DAOVWP010000028.1, read as the reverse complement.
GAATATGTGCACTTGGTAATGTATGTACCAGAAGATCTTATCAAGGAAGAAGAAAAGAATGTGCTTGATGAGGTTGGAGGGGATCTTCTGTCAAATGGTTATACTGTAGAAAATATAGATACATTAGTTAAAGAGTTCAATAATAAAACAATACTAAAAAGACTTATGAAGGGATACCGAACTTACCCTGTATAGCTCCCCTTACATGTCTCCCGCCAGTCTGAGCCATCTGGACAAGCATGTGCTGGATAATTGTGTCTTTAAAGTTTCCGACATATGGTCCGTTCGGCCAGGTCATGTGGTCAAGAACAGGGTCTCTGAATGGTCTGTCTGAGGCAAGGACAAGACCAAAGTTCTTAAGGAACTCGTTTGTTGACTCAAGAGGAGATTTATGCTTTTTTTCAGGATTCTCTACATTTTTCTTGCTGACCCTTTGGAATAGGATCATTTTATCATCATAATGGACACCTGCGAATTTGAAGATTTTTTGAACAATCTTTTTTTCTTTTGAAAATAGAGTCTTTCTTTTTCCATCATGCTTTTTATCATCATCCTTTTTATCTTTCTTATCATATTCAAAATACTTAGCTCCCTTTCCATATATCAAAGGATAGGTCTTTTCTTTCTGGATGAGATCTCCTGTGATCAGCTCAATCAAAAGATTTGTTTCGTCAAGCTTCTGTTTTGTCTTCTCATCTTTTTGGTTATCTTTAAGTGTTTTTTCAAGCTTTTTTTTGGAGGAGTTCAGTGATTTAAGAGCGGTTTGTTTTCTGCCTTCTTTCATAATAAATTTTTTTGGAAGGATTGTCATATTCCCATAGACATCCATAAAATATTGGATACTGAAATAGTCGTCGTGCTTGAATACAAACTTGTGTAGTTCCCTGTTGAATACTTCTTTTTTTGCCTCTTGATCGAGAAGTACAACCAGAAGGAAATTTTTGGTCAGTACGAAGTTCTTTATATCCCATTCCCCATCTTCAAGTGGGTTTTCCTTGCCGTCAGGCTGGCGGGAATTAAATATGCTTTTATCAAATTTTATAGTAAAGAGAAAATAGTACATATAATCTTCTTTTATAGGGAAATGAATCCTTGATGTCAATAGTTCTTTTCCTCCGGCAATAGGATCCTGTGGAGCCCCCTTATTTTTCAGTTCTGCGACCTTCTTTTCTATCCATTCTTCAGTTATCCAGGGATACTTTGCAACAAGACCATCTTTTGCATTATATATGTAGTTCTCCTGGATAAACCAGTCATACATCGGTGCGTTATTGGCATACTGGCCAATTTCCTGAAGCGGAAAGTTTACCTGAGCAATGTTGTATTCCTTGTATATGACTATGCTTGTATTGTGAAAAGATCTCATCTCACCTTTTCGCTCAGCCCAATCTTTTGAGAAACCTCCAGGATCTTCTTCCAGCAGATCATCCATCATCTTTAGTCTTGAGACGCGGGGATACAGCCATTTCTTTCTTTCTTTAAGCATATGCTCCTTGTTTTTCATAAGGGTTTCTGCCATCTTGTGGCGTGATTCTATACCATTGCCGAACAGTTCTTTCCATCGTTCATAAGCTCTCCATTTAACCCTTAACATGTTTTTCTCAACCTGAGGAAGACCTGATAGTTTCCCATCTTTATCAAGGTCTTCAATACAGTCCATACTGATGAAATCTTCAACAATTGTCGGCATAATGTTGCCGTTTCTCATGGTTGCCATGCTGAGTCTTCCTGACTGACCCTGACCGCCCCCGCCAGAGTAGAAATCAATCTGATCGACAAACATCATCTTAAGTCCTGCTTCGTCTGCATCATCAAACATCATCCTGAGTTCTTCTGCGCGTCGCAGATCGTGTTTTATCAGCTCAATATCAGTGTGTTCACGCTCAAGATGAGGAAGAATTGTATTTATCTCCTGTTCAAGTCTTTGTTTTTCAGCGATTGTATTTTGATAGAATGGATTGTCCTGCCTCCCGTTTACTGCATGGAAATTTTCGGATTCCTTATATATCCTGAAATGGTTTGGCTTACCCCATCCAAACAGACATCCAGTCCATATATTTTCGCATGAGCCCAACTCACCAGTATAGTTAATCAGGGTCTGCTGAGTCTGATCCCCTGAGAAAAGAAAACCTCTTGAAAATGGAATATCTTCTTTCGTTGGAATTAAAGAGAGTTTATCAGGAGTTGTTTTTCCCTTATCAGTTTCAAGTTCGTTTGGATCCAGTTTTATTTTTTCGTCTAAAACAAAGCTCATACAGATTATATTGATTCTGTATTATTTATAATTTTCAATACTAGAGGTAAGATAAATTGTTAGAATAGAAGTAAATAGAGACCAATCAAAAACATTATAATACCTACAATTGCGCCAGTTATGGCAAAATCATCTCTCTGATAATCAGAGACAAACTGGTATTTGAAAGCAAGGAAATAGCCTGTTGCAGTTATGACAAGACCTAATAATTTTCTTTTTATTATTTCAGGAGCAATCTCAGAAAATAGAAGAAATCCACCGATTACAATCATTACAAAGGCAAAAAGAAGTTTTTTGCTTATTGCTTCGTTATTATCTTTACCACTTCCACCCTTAACTGAGAACATCATTATGACTGAGACAAGCCCTATACCCATTATGATTGACCCAATAACTATGTTTATGCCAAGTGTTCCTGTGGCCATAAAAAGTATATATAACACAGCAATTATTGCTGCAAAAATCAGGGTG
>DAOVWP010000049.1 GCA_030636615.1 Candidatus Nanohaloarchaea archaeon | reverse complement strand
TCAAGTGTATCATTGATATCAACATAACTGATATTCAATGTCTGCTCACTTACGACTGGCGCAACATAACTATAACTTGAACCGCCGCCACCTCCAGTGTTTCCTCCATCTCCCTGTTCAGGATCTGTTACAATTATAGTAGTCATGATCTCATTATCATCAGCATTTTCATCACTATCCATCAAAGCAACAAGTGTCAGATTATGTGTGCCTTTCTGTGCAACCCATACAAATGACAGGTTTGTCATATTTTCAGCTGTAACATTATACAATCCGGAACTGACAGCAGTATTATCAACAAAGAGAGTTACATTAACATCAACGCCATTGTTTACCCCATTGTTTTGCAGAACACCCTCAACATTTATCGTAGCTCCGCTTGTTGAACTTGCAGGCGAATCTATACTGACCCATCCGACATTATCGTTATATCTTACCTCTATTGCGCGTACTTCAAGGATCTCTGTTTCCTGTGCAACATTACCAACTGAATCTGTTGCAAATACAGTTACAGTATATTCTGTTGGAGTTGAAGGAGCATTAAATGAACAGACATATTCGCTTCCGTTATTCTCGCTCATATTATGATATATTCCATTGATTCTTGCAACAACTGATGCTATGCCATTTACATCACTTGCAAAAACACTTACAGATACAACTTCACCTGCGTCAACAGGATTTGGAGTGATTGTAATATTCCCGAGAATTGGTGCATCGGAATCTATGAAAAAACTCTGTTCTAAGACGGCCTGATTCCCATAATTATCTTCAACAGATACAAAGATCGTATGTTCGCCATCACTTAGCGGCGCATCTGGTGTATAAGTCAAAAATGGACTGCCAGCGTTTATCGTAAGAACTTTTACATCGCCATCAAGCTTGAATAGAAATATTATATAATTTACTTCCAAACCTATATCATAAATACTTAAAATAATCTCAGGTGTTGTGTTCCCGATAACCTCATTATTTGAAGGATATATCACCTCAATAACAGGGGGGATAGAATCTGCTGCCGCTGTATCTACATATACCCACTGTGATGCTTCAGCAGAACGATTATTGAAATCACTCACAGAAATATTGATATGATAATCACCATCACCTACGACATCACCTCCATCATCTCTTCCATCCCAAGGTACGACAATCTTATTGTTATTGGTTGTTCCGCTGAATGTCTTGACTATATTTCCGGACCAATTATCTTCTCTGATAATTATAGAATAAGGGATATTCTTTGTTGAGACGCTTGCAGAGATTGAAACAGTATCATTTCCAATAATATTTGGATATATTGTATCAGGACTGGCAACAACATCGTACAGAATCAGACCAGAAGCGTTTTGATATATATTCAGATATATAGTACCGCTATCAGTTGCAGGATCAATGCACGAACCGTCATTAACTGTTGCGTTAAATGTAAAAGTATATTTATCATCATATTCCGGCATCCATGTTGTTGAAACGCTTGTAACCTCGTTTTCGATTATATTTCCGCTTTCATTTATTTTTGTATGTACCACAACATCTACAGTCTCTTCAAAGATCAGCGCTCCACTGCTGTTGAACACTTCGAAAATAATTGTATGATCCAAATCATACATGCTCAGCTCAACTCTATGTATATACTCTTCAGTAGTTGAGAAAAACCTGTCGAACAGCTCAATTGTATCACCTACGAACCATCCGCTTGAACCGCCGATAAGAGGAGTCTCGACATCAATACTGCACACTCTTTTTGAAAGTTCGAATACCGCAGGATTTCCAGTACTGAACACATTGAAGTTTTCAAGTCTATACGGTCTGTAATCATCCCTATATACTATCACATCATAAGTCTCGTAATAATTTGCCATATCTTCAAGTGTTGATGCACTGCCGGAATTATTTCGATACAGCTCAACATTTGTCCCTATTGCAACTCTTACAAGAGTTGTCTCATTCAGACGAAATCCTTCATACTTATCTTCAAATTGGTATGTAATAGGCATCAGACATCCATATACTGTTGTAAAAGATGCTATTAGCGAAACAATTATTGCCGCAAAAATTACAAAATTTCTATTCTTATTCATCATATATCCCCTCTAAGACTAATTTACTCCTCCTTTGTGTTCAGAGCCGCCGAAACCATCTGGCGAGTTAAAACTCCTTTCTTATTCATCATTAGAAGAATAAGATTTATTGATACTACTTGAAACAACTCTTTTTAGATTCTTTTTGACATCATTGGAGTCTTCTCCTGTACCGATATACAGATTATTGCCTCTCTCAAGTGTTCTGATTGAATTATTCCACTCACTTGCAACGCCAGCAAGATCAATATTATTATTTCCAAATATTTCTGTCACTATATATGGTTCTTCAAGATCAACCTTGTTTAAAAAATCCATATATTTATTCATCACTGATATATTTCCTAAGACCCGCACACCAGCTTTTGGTATATTATAGTATTTGTCATCTAAAAGAAAACCAACTTTTTTGGATCCATCCTTATTGAATACAAGATCAACTAATTTAGGATTATCAGAATATCTTTTTTCAAAGCTTGTATATCCCACGTTTGAATCAGGTAGCAATATATCGCCAAAAGGGATCCTGTTATTTAAGATATCATCATAATACTTCTTGGTTTCGGTATTCATTGCAGTAAACATCATCTGACCTCCGCTTTTATTGATACTGATATATCCATTTGGATTCATTTTTATTGCTTCTATAATATTTGTCGTAACAATCTTTTCATCAGATCCACTGCTTATTTTAACTCTGTATTGATCCCAGTTTTCATGATCATCAACTTTTTGGATTGGATCCATAGCAGTTATACTGACTGTATGCATTTTATCAAAAAGGGTAGTGTTATCATCAATAGTGCTATCACTCTCATCACTGAATTTGTCTCCGGTTCCTGATACTGACACATTATGTCTCAATGACCATTTATCAGAAAGATTACCAATTGGCTGGGTGCTTATGATCTGCGTCTTATTGTCGACAGACATATATGTGTACTTCATCTCTTTGTCAGTTCTGCTAAATGTATCTTTCAAGACATCATGATTGACAAGACTGCGCGCATCATCAATATTGCCGGACACATTAAATACTGTAGGTCCTTTCCAACTGTATGCTTTACTTTTAGCTTCTACAAGGTCAGGCAAACCTGCATATGCTGGCGGCACTTTGAGACATAGGTAATTTTCAGGATTCCTAATCCTTTTATTATTCCTCCGAACAGATCCATCAGTTTTATCAATGATTATAGGACACAATTTACGGTCAGCTACATTTTCATCATGTGTTGCCGTAATTCTTACGAAATAAGTACTATCATCATCAGCTTTAGGATAGAATAATACAGTATAACCATCATCAATCTTATTGATTATAAACGGCCGGTTTTTATTTTCAGCTATGACTTTTGCAAGTGCAATCTGCTCAACATATTCTTTTGTAAGTTTATCACCAAGCCCAGATATAAGATGATCCGCCTGCACCACATACTCATTATTTAATTTAAGTACACCAGTTTTCCTGTCAAAATTATTCAGATAGTCTGTTTTATTCAGATCAACAAATTTCTCATTATTTTTCAATCCATTCTGTTCAATAGAATATATATTAAAATTACCATCTTGTTTGCTCATTTGTGTTATAGCATTATATGGTTGTATTATGCTGCTGGGTTTGTCAGATAAGACTGAGTTATCTGTATCCATAAGTGACTCAGGTTCTGACATATTGTTATCGGGTTCACCATCTTCTTGTGATTTATTAAAAGTACAGCCAAGACCTGCAATAATTAAACCCCCTCCAACAAAGTAACAGACTGGTCTACTTTTACAGAACTTAGATATTCTGCTTTGTTCTTCAATATCTTCATAATCCTCTCCCAATTTAAATCCCCATTAATTATATAACAAATAATCTCTGTTACTCTCATCAAGTATTAATATAATGTACAGAAATAAATTTAAATAACTACTGATAGTAAATAAAAAATCCTAAAGAAATAATTTTTATTCCTGCTCTTTATATATACTATATGCAGCAACAGCCCCTTCTGAGCAGGCTGTCACAATCTGCCTGAAACCGGATGATCCTGTTGTCGAATCTCCTGCAGCAAAAACACCATCAATATTTGTTTCCTGCCTGCCGCCAACTTTAATCAGTTCTCCTTCCAGTTTAATCCCCAGCTCACCTGCAAGCACAGTTAAAGGGACAGATCCAATCTCTACAAACAACCCATCCAATTTGATATTTTCAACTTTATCGCTTTTCACATTCCTGACTTTAATGCCTTCAACAAAATCTTTTCCAAGAATTCCATCAATTACACTGTTAAGCATAAACTCAACATTTTTCTTTGCTTTTGCCTTGTTTATCTTGAAGGCTTCCGTTCTGAACCCCTCTCTTCTGTGTATCAGATACACTTTTTTTGCAATATCTGATAGAAGCATGACAGCATCAAACGCAGAATCTCCGCCGCCTATTACAGCAACAGTCTTATTCCTGAAAAATGCTCCGTCGCATGTAGCGCAGTACGACAATCCTTTTCCAAGAAACTCTTCTTCCCTCTCAATATCAAGTTTCCTGTGTTTTGTGCCGAAAGCAAGTATAAGTTTTTTCCCGATAATCTCCTTACCAGTTGTAAATACCTTAAAATGATTATCAGTTTTCTCAAATTTTTTCACACTAGCCATAAGTATCTCAACATCATGCTTCTCTGCCTGTTTCTTCATCCTTTCGGAAAGCTCCATTCCCTTAATGCTTTCAAACCCTGGATAATTGCCTATATCATGCGCAATAGCCATGTTCCCACCTATGACTCCATCGCTGATAATTAGTGTCTTCAGACCATACCTTGCGCTATATATTCCTGCTGACAATCCTGCCGGACCTCCGCCAATAATAATTACATCATATATATCTTTACTCATGATAACCAACAACTTATATCAATAGTTTCATCAAATAAGTTTATATGATTAACTTTATGAAGCGCCCATTCAGAAAACTCAGGAATATCAAATATAACACTTTTTCATATTTAGACAGGATTGCTGAGACACCTCTTAAACTCATACCAAAATATTCAAAAAAGCAAGATAAAATCCTTGAAAGCTACCTTAACCAGTTGTTTGAAGACAAAAAGCCCAGTTCTTTTGATAGCTTTAAAGTTAGTTTCCAGTCT
>DAOVWP010000145.1 GCA_030636615.1 Candidatus Nanohaloarchaea archaeon | reverse complement strand
GTGCTCAAGATCTCTTCTTTCGGCGAAGTCCTTGTTGTTTTTCAGGTCAAGACCCATTTTCTTTTCCATGTAGCCTGATACCTGGCTGTAGAAGTCGTTGTCAAGTTTTTCAAGTTCTCTTGAAGCTCTTTCTTTCTTCTGCAGCTCTCTTAAGAATTTGAAGGTGAGTATGTTTGCCATGCTTTGGAGTTGATGGTTTATATTAATAAATCTGATGTTTTTCATTCTTTGAAAAAAGAAATCTTATCTTCTCCGCATTTGCCTTTCAGTGTTTCATAGAGGTCTCTTGGATGTATAAGTATGGATTCGTTTTTACTTATCGGAAATGTTACCATTATGTCTTTTGCATTTCTTGTGTATCTTTGCTGTATTTTTTTAATATTGTTATGAAAAAGAATACCTTTGACATTTTTCATGTAATCTTCATTAAATAGTATGGGTCCGCAGAAGCCTGCAGGCATTCCTATATAATCTTCAAAATCGGAATTCTGTTTGTACAATTTCGGTGGACTGGCAATATCATGTGCGTCTCTAAATTCTTTGGATATGTGCCTTATGTTATTGAGGTTTGGCCTGTAGTTTCCTAAAGTCACAACCATATATATATTTTCATCTGCATCTTTTGTTACAAGCGTTTTTAGTATGTATTTTTTTTCATAATCCAAAAGTTTTGATGCTTCTTCAATTGTTTTTGTTTCATTGCTGTCCTTGTCTATATAACCGAAAGGTATATCCTGATTAGAAAGTAGAATATCTTTCAATATTTCGTTTTTATCCAGTATTATATATTCTATTATATATTCTCGGGATTCATAACTTATGTTTTTTTGAAGAGCTGTTTTAGGAAGTAAAAAAAGTTCTAAGTCTATATCAGAAGGGAATATGTATGATACATTATTATTATTCATAGTTACTTGTGAATGGTATAATATTAAAAATGTTTATTAGTTTTTATTGTTTATCGTGCCGAGAACTTCTTCATATACAAGGTCGTCTATGTCTTTTCTATTCTTTATGCGTTCTCTGATATATGTTCCGTTGAGGTGTTTTTCATCATAATATTTCTGTTTCTCTACTATGCAGACAGATTCAAGACATTTTCTTGTCCAGTCGTTTCTTGTGAAGGCTATATCAAAATCAGGTGCTATGGATTTTAGGTTTATTATCCATTCATTATCAGAGCTGCAGTCATTAAGACCAAGGACTGATATTTTCTTCTTATCTATCTGCTCTTTAAACACTTTTTTAAGCATATCTTTGCGTGTATCAAATGAGTAAGGGTTGTCGACTGTGCCTTCCTTGCCTGTGCTGCCTATGATTATGTATAGATGACCTATGTCTTCTCTTTGGAGGATATCTTTTATAGCATGGCAGTGACCTTTATGAAGCGGTTGGAACCTTCCTATAAATATTGCTTTTTTCATGTGCATCTATCTGAAACCAATTCCGTTAGGAATATTTAAATATCTTTTCTGTCAGTCTTTCGCTGTGTTAATTTTATATACTGGCAGCATTAAATAATAGTCAACAGTT
>DAOVWP010000125.1 GCA_030636615.1 Candidatus Nanohaloarchaea archaeon | reverse complement strand
GCAAGTTCAGCTGTAAGCGCACCGTATCCCGCACCGACCTCAAGCACTGTCTCATCAGCCGAGACTTCAGCCTCCTTGATCTCAAGCCCTACAATATTCTTATCGACAAGAAAATTCTGACCAAACTTCTTCAGAGGCCTGATAGAAAGATCATGGATTTCACTCATGACAGAAATAAGACCCGCATTGTTTTTATTTCTTTCTGGGTTTAATACTTCACAACTTGCTCCGTTGCCAGTTTCAATAAGCTTGCCACCCGAGCAGTGCCTGAGCGAAAACAAACATTATCAATTAAACCATGACTTCAATCCGCAGGATTGAATGTCATACAGATGCTCTGGCTTTCTGAAGCCAGTGATGCAACTTAGTTAAGTTGCTAGGACTCAACAATCTCTATCTGTGGACTCTTATGTCTCTGAAGCTTATGAAAAGCCCCGTAAGAATCTTTTATCGCGCGACTCACAGTCGTAGTATTGGTATCATACTTATCAGCAATTTCCTGCGCAGTCATCCCATCATTCTTTAGTGTTATCCACTCCTGCTTTATCTTATTCCACTCGCGAGGGTGAGCTATCGCAAGATGCTGATTATAGCTTGTAAGTATGAATTTCCCACAGAATTTGCACACACGCATAACATTTATTTGTTACGGTCATTTAAAAATGTTATACGGATAATTTCAATATCACATATTTCTTATAATATTAATATCATATCTTCCTTCTGACAATAGAGATATAATATTTTGATTCCAGAGCATCACAGAACAGCTCATATATCTGCCTATCCCTGAAACCGACAAGGACATCAATCTCAGGTGCCCTATTATCATCAAAAACCTGATACCCTAAAACGACATCTGACATTTCAGCCTCAGAAAAACCGAGTCCGGAACAGACTTCAGCAACAACATTCGCAAAAATTACCTCAAGTTTTTCAGAAAGCTCATCTATGCCATAATTCTGTGGACCCGCAAAACCCTCATTTTTTATCTGAAAGATATAATTTATATAATCCACACCATTGATCTTATAATCCTCAAGCCCATCATTTATATAAATAAGGAACTCAAAAGGCTCTTTAAGATAATTCTCATTCTTCCCGCTGGCGCACGCGATAGCACAGTGCAATGCTGCACCATAAAAACCCGGCCTGCCTTCATTCTCTTTCACAAAATATCCGATAAAATTATCGGTCTGATTATATATAGCAGTTCCTGCACCATTGAATTTGACTTCCAAAAGAAGATAATCTGCATACTTTTCAAAATCAAGTTTCTTATGCTGCATACCAAACATAGTAAAGCTATTTTTAAAAATATTTTGCTTTTAAGAACAGATATCAAAAAACTGAAAAATCATTGATGATAACCAGTATCTACATAAACATCTTTCTTTGAGAAAATTCTGTTGAATACGACCTCAGCATAATGGTCAATATCATTCAAAAATCCCTTGACCAGACGGTCCTTGGGCTTTATTCTTCTATCAAGATAAAAAACGGAATTCATATACGAAACCACTATCTCATCCACAAGTATATCCCTTCTTTGCATTATATAGTCTTCAACAGGAACACATTTTTTGAAAGCAAATGCACTGGAATGCATCTCACAGAGACGACCCTTTATCTTTTCATATTCATTATCATCCAGACGCTTTGAAAAAGGACAGATCTGGCGTATATTATTTTCAGTATCATCAGCAGGTTCTGTAATTACCACACCCACAACCTCACTTATAGTACCCGGAGATGTATCATTCTGCAGAGCGCAGATAAAATGTACATCATTTTCATCTGAAATCCTGGAATATTTCGCACACACGCAGGCATCCTGGTCAGACTGGGATTTCAGGCCACCCATAGCTGTCTTTAAATTGGCGGGAAGAATATATTCACAATCCCTCCTGTCATTGGATATAGCAAAATCAAGCATCCGGACAAGGCTGAACATCTCTACCAGCCTGGACCTGCTCTTCAATTTATTCTTC
>DAOVWP010000002.1 GCA_030636615.1 Candidatus Nanohaloarchaea archaeon | reverse complement strand
TTGTTATTGATCTTGGTAAGATTATTAAATCTCAACATAAAGGTTAAGAAAATATTTGTGTTTCACTTCTTTTTAATATAGTTTGTATCTTAGGAAGCCGCCTATACCTCCAAGAAGCATGAACTGGTTGCCTTCCGGAGTTTCTGAGCTGATTATAATCATCTCTGTGCTTGTCTCCTTTACTTTTGATTCAAGCAGATCAAAAATTTCTTCTGTTGTCTTTTCGACATATTCACCACATTTTGGGCATTTGGATGATACTGTGTCGGGTTTTGTTATCTTTTGTTCTTCATAACTGCATTTTTTGCATTTTATGTGGACTTTTTCAAGAGGGAATTCTTCAGATATGAGCAGTCGATCTATTGCGCCGGTTTTAAGGGCATCTATTGTCTGTTCGTATCCATATACTACCAATTCTTCATCTTTTTTAAGCCTGTTGAAGAACTCGTCAATTATTGCTTTTTCTCTTCCTGCTCTTGAATCCTTTAATATATCTTCAGAAGCTTCATACAGTTCGTGTATTGCCTCTTCACCTGCATATCCTATGTCTTTTGTGCCAATGATTTTTTTGGTCATTGCATGTGATAGATATTCGTTGTTGACAAAAGTGTTTTTTGTCAGTCCAGGACCTCCTATTATTATGCCTATGAGGTTTTTGTTTGTCTCGAAGGCCTTTGTTGCGTAGTCACCTACCTGTTTTAAGAATGTTTTGAGAAGTTCTTTTCTCACTCTCTCGAATCTTTGGGCACTTTGTCCTCCTTTTCCTGTTTTTCCCGGCACCATTGATTTGAACTTTTTTTCAACTTTTACTGATTTTCCGTTTATCCAGCCAACAGCTGCTTCTGATTTGTCTATTGTGAGGAGTCCATAGATCTCTTTTTCTTCAACCATATCTCTTAGAGGTTCAAGGATGAATGTTTTGTCGCAGCGATATATCTTTTTGTTTAACAGTTCAGATGGCTCAAAGCACCAGATCTGTACATTCTGTTCACCAATTTTTTCAGATATGTTCCCTGAATATATGCACAGTCCGTTTTTTGGAGTTAATCTGTATTCTTTCAGTTTCTGATCAATTCTTTTTAGTGCAGAGATTACATTCTTTCTCGTTGTTTTTGATTTGATGTTGACGGCTGTTCCCATTTCATTTGTTACCAGAGACCCGATTTCTGAGATATTATACCCTGTTGGTACAAGAATTGAGACAAGTTCTGTGTTCGTTCCTCTGAATTTTGACAGTTTTTTAAGAAGTCTTTTTAGATTGTCTTTTGATATGCTAAATATAGAGCACCTGTATTTTATTATATTTATGTATGTGTTTTTATTTGGAGTATGCTTGAATATATTGTATAATAAGCATAAGTATTTATATTAATATTGTGTAAAGTCTATATTATTATTTTGTTATGATATTTAATTACTTGAATTTGATTTAATTGTATAAAAGGTTAGATATATGCATGTGTTGGCTCATGGACCAGTAAATTTTATTATTGGTTACTTGTATTTTGCATTAACAGGCCAGCCATATAATCTCGAGTTTCTTATTGCTATATCTGTTGCAGGTATGCTGATTGATTTTGATCATATCCTTACATTTGTACTTCTTAAGAAATCGGTTCACCCTGGAGTATTTTTAATGTGGGTCAGACATCAGCTCGATAAGAAGATTGCGCGTTTTTATCTTTGCCATACTTTTGAGTTTATTGGGTTGTTGTATGTGTTTTCAAATTATTCCTATCTTGCCAAAGTAATGTTTATTGGATATGCTTTGCATTTTGCTGTAGATATTGCTGTTAACCTGAGATATGATATAGTTAATGGGAGAGCATTTATGCATAGGTTTAAGTATTGGCTTGGATCATATCATTTTCTTTATCCGCGAATTAATTATATAAGAATACGGTTGATTTCAAGAATAACTTCTGTGTAGTCGTTTAGATTTTTAGGAATTTTCGAGTGCACTTCCTATATTTATTATCCTGCCTTCATTCAGGTGGCTTGATATGATCTGCATCCCTATCGGCATATTGTTGATTGTTCCGCATGGAATACTGAGCATTGGTGTTCCTGCAAGATTTGGCATGATGCTTAATGTATCTATTGTGTATATGTCTATGGCGCTAAGTTTGTCTATTTCTGTGAATTTTGGAGCTATTATTGGCATGGTTGGTCCGACGATTGCATCATTATTTTTGAATACCTTGTTCATCTCTTCAATTATAAGTGTCCTGATTTTCATAGCTTTAAGATAATATTGATCCCTGTAGCCTTCCATCCTTGCGAATGTGCCAAGCAATATCCGTCTTTTGCTCTCTTCTGTGAAGTATTTGCTTCTTACCTTTTGGAAATATTCATCAAAATGATCTTCAATCTTTTCAGATTGGCCATATCGCATTCCTGAGTATTTTGCAAGGTTTGTTGATGCTTCTGCTGTTGCTATCATATAATATGCTGCTGTTGCATAGTCTGTCATTTTTAGAGAAACTTCGTTTATGTTTGCTCCGAGAGATTCGAGTTGAGCGATACCATCTCTTATATTTTTTTCAACTTTTGCGTCTAAGTCTTTGAAAAATTCTTTAGGTACTGCAATGTTAGTCCCTTTTAGATTTGCATCTTTGTTGATGTATTTTGTGTAATCCTCGCTTTTTTTTGGTGCTGATGTGGAATCCATCGGATCCTGTCCAGCTATGTGTGAAAGTATTGTTGCTACATCTTCTGTTGTTTTTCCGATCGGTCCAATCTTATCAAGAGAGTTGGCATAATCTATCAATCCGTATCTCGAAACTCTGCCGTATGTTGGCGTGAGTCCGACTGCGCCGCAGAATGATGCAGGGCATGAGATTGAACCACCAGTGGATTCTCCGAGCGAGACATGTGGGAAGTCGAGAGCTGCTGCTGCAATTCCAGAACCACCTGATGATCCGCCTGGGCTTCTTGAAATATCATTAGGGTTTTTTGCTTTGTTTAATGCTGTGTTTATACAGAATGTGCCGAACCCGAATTCGTCCTGCGCAGTTTTTCCAATTATGATTCCTCCTTCTTTTTTTATTCTTGATATACATGTGGCATCGAAAGGTGGGATGTATCCTTTTAATATCTCTGCTCCTGCAGATGATTGGATGCCTTTTGTGCAAATTGCATCTTTTGCTGTTATAGGAAGACCTTTTAGGTTTCCTTTTGATATTGTTTTGATTGTTTTTTCGTCAATGTCTGGCATAGTCACGAGAAAATCAAATTTTTTATTATTTTTCTCTGTTTGTTCTGCTACATAGGCATAGAAATCGGAATAGTCAATGTTTCCTTTTTTTGATTCTTTCAGGAATTCTGATACGCTTTGTCTGTATTTCATGTCATCACATCAGCAGGTTATATTGCTCTTGGGCCTAGGAAGTATCTTCCCTGACGATTTTTTGTGTTTGAAAGAGCTGTTTCTGTATCAAGGCTTTTTTCAACTTTATCCTCACGTGTTATATTTTTTACTTCAACAGGATGAAATGTTGGTTTTATATTATCTGTGTTTACTTTAGAAATATTGTTGAAAGCGTTAAGGATGCTTTCAAGATCTTTTGTAAATAGCTTTTTTTCATTATCTGTAAGTTTGAGTTTTGCTGTAGATGAGATCTTTTCTATATCTATCTTTATTGTCATATAAACCAACTGTTAAAGCTTTCGCATTAATCTTTTTATTATTTGATTTTTATCTGTGTGTGAAGATATGTTGATAGATTTAATATTGTCTATAATAGAAGATATATTCTGAATCACGACAACATATATATTATAGGAATTATAAATAGAAAATATTAGATTAAAAGTAAATGAATTGTTTCGGACGCAATTCATTTGATTAATTAGATTTGTGTGATTACCCTCTTATTCTGTAGAATATAGTATGTAAAAGAACCTTAATATACATTGTCGGGATTTGATAGAGATGTCAAAAAATACAAACTATATTGTATATAATCGAATATGTATATCAATAAGACATATCCCTATATATACCTGTATATTATAATACCTTTATACAGATATAATAAATATAGATATATATCGAGATATATGATTATTGTTGATATTTGGTTGTAATAATTTATGTAAGGGGATTAAGATATGAGTAATACACTAGGTAATATGGTAAGTAATGAACAGAGTACAGAATCGCAGGGAACTGCTAGCCCGAACTTTGCTGATATGAATGACGCAAGAATTGTTGTTGTTGGTGCAGGTGGTATGGGTAATAACGCTGTTAATAGATTAAGGTCACTTGGAATAACTGGTGCGACCACAGTTGCTGTTAATACTGATAAACAGCATTTGTTGAGTGTGTCTGCAGATCATAGGATTCTTATGGGTAAGAGTGTTACAAAAGGATTAGGTGCAGGAGGATATCCTGATGTAGGCAGACAGGCTGCTCAAGAATCAATGAATGATTTAAAAGATGTTTTAAAAGGGAATGACTTAGTGTTTGTAGTAGCTGGAATGGGAGGAGGTACAGGAACCGGTTCTGCTCCATTCATTTCTAAGCTTTCAAAAACTCTGAATCCTGAGACAATAGTTATAGGTGTTGTCACTATGCCTTTCAGGATAGAGGGTGGAAGACTTAAAAAAGCAGAAGAAGGACTTTATAAATTGAGAGATGGATGCGATACTACTATTGTTATTGAAAATGATAAGCTTCTTGAGGTTGCTGGGGAATTATCACTACAACAAGCGTTTGAAGTTGCTGATCAGATCATTGTTACAATGATTAAAGGTATTACTGAGACAATATCTACCCCTTCTATTGTCAATCTGGATTTTGCTGATGTTAAATCTGTGATGTCTAATGGTGGTGTTGCGGTGATTGGGATTGGTGAATCCAAATCTGCATCGCGTGCGCGGGAAGCAGTTGAAGAGGCAATGTCAAACCCATTACTTGATGTAGATTACAAAGGCGCTACAGGAGCTATTGTGCATGTTACCGGTGGACCTGATATGAAATTGGGTGAGGTTACAGAAGTTGGGGATTTCGTGTCGAAGCATCTGGATACTTCAGCATCTACAATATGGGGTGCGAGGATCGATGATTCCCTTGAAGGTCAGATTAGGGTAATTACAATCATTACTGGTGTTCAGTCGCCTTATGTGGTTGGTGGTTGCAGTTCGACGCCAAGACAGAATGATTTGCAATCTAAGAAGGAAGAGTGTTCTTTTAATGAAGAACTAGGAATAAGGGTTGCTTACTGATTTTTGAGTTTGGAAGGGATTTTATCTCTTTCTTCTTCTTTTTCTTCTTTTTATTTTAATTTAGATGTGTAAATTTTCTTTTGCAAATTTACAGGCAATTTCTGTATAGAATGTTTTGAAATAGAATTCTCTTTCTTTTTTAATTTGTTCAGTAATCTTTTCATTGCTCCAACCTTTATCTTTCCAATATTTAACATATTTTGATTTCATCTCTTTTGAGAACATATTTAATTTATCAGCATCCCATAGAATCTTTGAAATTTGATTTGTTTGAATATCTGGAAAACAATGTTGTGAGATTGCTTCGCAAATTTTATTAACTTCTTCATCGGATAATCCTAATGATAAAAGAAAATGCTTGATTTTCTGAGCACTATTAATTCCGTGATTATCTTCAACAGTTTCTTTTTTCCATTTATTTTCTTTATTCATCCCTATATCATGGAGTAGTGCTGTAATAATACATAATTCAGTATTAGCATTTTCTTTTTTGGAAATGAGTTTAGCGAAATTTGCAGTAATTTCAGCATGTTTTATTCCATGTGCTGGATCTGTACCTTTTAAACATTCTTCTGCAAATTTTCTTGATTTTTGAATTCTATCCATATTAACTAACAGAAATTGTATATTATTTATAATTTTGCCCATTCATGACTTTAGATTTTTCAATTTCGTTATAGAATATTGCACTAAAGTTGTAGACTGAGGTCTAATTATAATTAAAAAAGTAATAGATCATTAAAAGATTTAGTCTTTGACTGATTTTTTAATCTCTTTTTCAATATCTTCGAAAATCTTTTTTGATCTTTTTATTGCTTCAGAAAGTGATTTTTTTGGATTTTTTGCTTTTATTATGAGTTTAGGATGACCTACATAAGGGTGTTCCTTGTTGTATGCTGAGAATATTACTGTTGAATCGTTCCAGAGCTCATTTCTAATAAGATTTGGTAAAGTGTGTTTTGCTCCTTCTATTTCGACTTCAATTGTCTCTTTATCTATGTCTTTTATTGTAACTTTCATTTTTCTCACAGTTCTTGTAATATTTATTATGATTGTATGAATTATATATATATCTATGCTGATTCTGTTAATTCTTTATGTTATATCTTTAAAAAATTAACTAATTAGGTCTTCTGTTATAATTTTGTCCCAGTTGATCAGCGGTTGGCTGTAAATTGTGTCTTCTTCGATTCTTGGACAGGCAGTATTTATCAAAAAGTCAAGTTTGAGACCTTCGATCTTTTCTGGTGATATGTTGTCTGCAATAAGGATATAGACTTCTTTTCCTATTTTCTCGAGTTTTTCTTTTATTTCTATGTAATTTCTGTTTGCCTGACCTTTTTTGGTGGTTACAAGAAGACCGATTCTTATTGCATCATTGAACTTTGAGATTTTTATAGCAGTTTTCTTTTCTTCTTTATCTAGTTCAGTTTTATCTATTTCTTCTATTTTTGTATTTTCCGGATTGAGAAGCAGGACTGGTCTCCCTGTTGCTTTTGCGACACCTAATGGGTGGAATCTTCCTGTGCCGATGTAAAGATATGCATCTACTTTATCTTTTATTACTATTGCTACAGATTGGTCGCATCCAAGGATCTGGCCATCTTGTTTTGCTATTTTTGGTTTTCCTATGTGTGTTTTTATTCCATTGCTGTTAAGTGTTTTTTCTATTGCATCAAGATGTTTTATGTATTGGATTGTTGTGATCAGGCCTATGTTTTTGTATGGTTTAAAGATATTTAGTGATGATTTTAATGTTGGTTCAAAGTTGTTTTCAAGGTATAGTTCTATGTAGAGTGTTGGAATCTCTGTGCTGTTTATGTATTGTGAGTGACCAATATGTACTATTCCCTGAAATCCCAGCTCTTTCAGATTAAGGTCTGGGATGTCGCATGCGCCATAGCATGGTTCGATGTATATTGCTGTGAGAATGTTATTGTTTGAGCGGATCTTGAGTTCAATTTCCTGAATTGATGTTTTTAGACCTTCCGGTGCCTGGATTGCAAGAATTTGTATATTGTTTTTTTTGATAAATTTTACAATTTTATTATAGTCCTTGGCTGATAGATTAAACATGATTAGATTTACACCTGATTAGTTAAAAAGGTTAAAAGACGACCTGCTGACAGGTCGATCGTCAGTGCGTCTTCGCTTAATGCTCAGACACAATTAATTAAAGAGCGACGAGGACCGGAGGTCTCGTCGTTGGTTTAATTGGTTCAAAGACGACGAGGGCAGGATTTGAACCTGCATGTCCCGAAGAACACTGGATCTCAAGTCCAGCGCACTACCAGATTATGCGACCTCGCCATACCTTTAGATGTTATATTTGAGTTATATTCATGTGTGTATAAAGAAATTTTATATATTTATAGCTTAAGATTGTGTGAAAATCCTGAGTTTTTTGCTTTTGACAGTGGCCAAGCTTCATCAATCAACATATTCGGGATATCTCCTATCACCGGATAAGCAAGACTGCATTTTTCACATATAAGAAATGCTGATTCTTTTTTTAATTTTCCCCTACATTTTGGACATATGAGAATGCTAAGAAGATTTTTTTTAATTGGCATATCAACATCCACCTAGTTTTTATTTATTTTACTGTCTTTTATTGTTTTTCCTCTTCAGTTGTCTTCCAGTTGATTGGATATGTGTCTTGCGACATAATTATTCTTTTTGTTTTTACTGCAATACCTTTGTTCCTTGTTCTGATGTCATCTGTTTTTAGCTGGCTTTCTGAAATAGCAATTAGTTCTCCTCTCTGGCTTAGTATTGCTACCAAGGTTTTTTTCTTAATCTTTTTGCTGTATTTTGATATTCCCTGAATATGGAGCGGTGCGCCGTGCAGAAGTGATGCAATGCATGAATCTTTAACTATTATCTTTTTCAGATGTTGTGTTCCTTTTTCTACCGGATATATGTGTTTTCTCAGCTCGCTTTCATCTCCTTTTTCTTTGTAAAGTTCAATTGCGTCTTTTATGTCATGAAGAGTTGAAAGGTTTTGTTCTGTGAACGGGCCGGATCTTGTTCTTCTTAAGCTGTGCATATGCGCTTTTGTTTTTAGTTTTTTACCAATATCCTTACACAAAGTCCTGATATATGTGCCTGCCTCTACATTAGTAGTGAATAGTACATGCCTATCTTTTATCTCAAGTATTTCTATGTTAGATATGTTTCTGCTTCGCAGTTGTCTTTTTACTGCTGATTTTACAGGAGGCATCTGTTCTATGTCTCCTATGAATGAATATATAGTATCTTTGATTGTTTTATGATCCAGGTCTGAGTGAAGTTCAAGTATTGTTACATATTCTTTGTCCTGTTTTTGGAGAGCAGGGGCAATTTTTGTGGCATTTGATAGAAGAATTGGCAGTACTCCACTTACATTTGGATCAAGGGTACCGGAGTGTCCTGCTTTGTTTAGGTTAAGCATGTTTTTTATAATTGTATCTATCTCGTTACATGTAGGTCCTTTTGGTTTGTCAAGAAGAATAAGACCGTTTTCAAGAAGTTCTTTTATTGGTCGGTTTTGTGGGTCATGTCCAAGAATATGATCTGTTTGCTGTTCGTGTTTTGTGAGAAGGTCATCTCCGCTAAATGTATGATTTGTCATTATTCAACTCCTAAGATTATTCTTAAGATTGTGGTAGCAGGCAAGGAAATTAATATGTAAAACCCAAGCCATCCAACGCTGTCTCCAGCAATTGGTAATGGGAAAGGCAGGTCTATTTTGAGGTATTCAAGTGTAAGAGTCTCTTTTTCATCTTTTTTGTCATATAATAATATGAATTCTCTGTCATCAATATCTATTGAGTCATACAAGTTGATTTTGGTGTTGTTAAGAGAGTCTTTGAAATTAATCGGTATGTTTTCGTTGTTGTATTCTAATGCTGTCAGGTTGTATGTTATGTTGTCTATTTCAAATTCAGCTGTATTATTTTCCAGTGGCGCTGCAATATTACCATAATTGGTTGGTATCCATGCGAATACTAAGAGAATTATCGGCATGGTTATAAGCATTGGTTTTAATGTCATTTTCATCTGTTTGTTGCTGAGTTCCATGGTTTTTTTCATGAGTTTATTAATCTTTTTTTCATTGTTATTTTTTCTTGCTATTTTTATCTTTTCCTGAACTTCTTTTGATTCTTTTTTGATCTGCTTGAGGATTGCCTGATTTATAAACATCTTGTTGCTGATTGTGAATATCAGAGACATTAGTATTGTCAGTATCAGAATTGAGAATATTGGGTTTAGAGCAAGGATTGGAGCAAATACAAGGTCTAATGTGTTGTTGATTATTTCTATCATCTTAAGTTCATCCAATTATTTTTTTATGTATTTGCTTAGGCCAGGATACATCTCTTCAAGGTTTTCTCTGGCTATTGTTTCGTAAAACTGGTATAATATCATTGCTGTAAGGAGGAGACTTGTGCCGCCTGCGAGGGCACTGATTACATCAGTGAATGCCGCAAGGAATCCGACAAACATTCCTCCGAGGATTGC
This sequence comes from Candidatus Nanohaloarchaea archaeon, assembly GCA_030636615.1. Classification (GTDB taxonomy): domain Archaea; phylum EX4484-52; class EX4484-52; order EX4484-52; family GLR71; genus DAOVWP01. The sequence continues at coordinate 17,329 of DAOVWP010000002.1, read as the reverse complement.
AAGGTTTGGTATGTATCTTTCCAGTAGTCTTTCGATTATTCTTATGTCTCTTCTGAATCCAGGAATCTGCATCCCGCTATTTTGAATCTGTTCCGCGACTTTTCCTGCGTCCATGCCTGAAGTCTGTACCCAGAATACTGAGAACACGGCACTACCTATAATCATTGCGATTGTATATGTGATTAGTCTTGTGAAATCAGTAATTGATGGAAGACCCATAGATATCTGGGATATTGATGCCTGTGAGATTAGGATTGCGCTGATGAATCCAATAACTGCTGAGGCGATTACAATCTGTTTCATCTTTTCTCTGTATAGTTTGTAAGATACATAAGTTCCGATTAAAATGATTGTGCTTAAAATCATGAGGAATACCTGAAGCTGTGGTGATTTTGGTGCAGTAAGGTAATATGCAAGACCTCCTGTTGCCTGATCGGCTGTAAATGTTCCTAATAAATGAATACCTTTATCTGATAGTAGTTTACCCCATACCTGTAGGTTTATAAGTATTGCAGAAATGAATATGACCGGGATAACATTGGCGTATATGAATTTTAGGGGCCATTTTCTTCCAAAGCCTCTGACTGATCCAAAAGATAGAGGGATCTCTACTTTCATTGATTCCGCGTAGATAACTATTGCCAGTACTATTAAGGTAGGGATTATTGGCCATAATAGAGTGAAATCCGGAATACCTGACATCATTGTAGAGATAAAGTTTGGTAAAATCCCTGCTGGGGCAATTCCTGATGAAGGGATGTCTCCTGTTGCTGTAAGCGGATTGAGAAGCTTGATAATTATTGCTTTGCTGATTCCTGCTGCTATGAAAAGACTTACTCCTGAGCCGATACCATATTTTGTGGATATCTCGTCCATCAGGACAATCATTATTCCTCCAAGAGCAATCTGTGTCACTACGATGCCTATAAAGAACGGGGTGAACTGAAGCGGTGTAATTGCGCCTAATATAACATATGCGATTGCTTCTACAATTGAAAGCGCTATTGTAAGTAGTTTCTGTGTACCTGAAAACATTAGTCTTCCTTTTGGTGTAGATGTATCCCATCCCAGAATTCCTGATCCTACAAGAAGTTGTAGAAATATACTTGCTGTGACGATTGGACCAATACCAAGAGTTATGATTGATCCGAAGCTTGCACCCATGATTGCTTCGAGTTGTTCAAATCGTGTGGTTGCTGTAGGGTCAATTCCCCAGACTATGATGTTTGATAATATAAAATATATGAGAAGTATCAGACCAGTCCACTTGAGCTTGTCCTTGAAAGTAAGTTTTGTTTTAGGTGCTGCTATGCTTGGTATCTTTTGTAAAAGTTCTTCATAACTCACAGATATCCACCTTTAAAATTCAGGATTTTTGTTCTGTTTTGACAGGTGTTTCTTTGTTAGTTTTTTCTTTGTTATCTTTACTTTCTGTAGCAAAGGTTTCAATATCTCCTCCAGCTGCTTTTATTTTTTCTACAGCTTTTTCAGAGAATTTTGCAGCTTTTATTTTTAGTTTGTGGCTGAGTGATCCTGTACCGAGAACTTTTGTGTATTGTGTCTTTGTCAAATCTATTTTGTATGACTCTTTTTCTTTGGTAGCTATACCTTCTTTTGTGAAAATGTCTAGTTTTGCAGTTATTTGTGACAGGTTGATAATAACATCATTAGTGATTGTTTTTAGCGGCCTTTTGAATTGTGTCTTACCCAATTTAAATAGTCCAAGTTTGCGGAGTTTGATAACTTTTTGTTGACCTTTTTTACCGGAACCGGCCATTCCTCTTCCTCCTCTTGATCCTGAACCTCTGTGTTTTTTTGGGCTACCCCAGCCATGTGTTCTGCTTCCGCGGAGTTTTCTTACTTTACTTTTCATGTTGACTGTCATGGATAACACCTATTTATAACATTCTGCTGAGCAGATCATTAATCTTTTCTTTGTTGTCGCCAAGGATACCTTTTTGATTGAATCCTTTTTTTGTGCTTCTTTTAAATCCTTTTTTTGGTGGCTGAAGCATGAAAAGGTTTTTTATTTTTGATTCTTTGATTTTTCCTTCTTTTACAAGTTTCAGTACTTTCTCTACATCTTTTTTTTCAACAGGTTTACTGAATGAATATTTTCCTCTTGTCTCGATCATGGCTTTTAGTGTTTTATCATCAATCTTTCCGTATGCAATATAATCTTTTACTTTTTTGATCATGCCTAAGTATATCTCGTTTTCTGGAACAATGACACAGTGATTTGGCTTGTTTAGTTTTAAGTATGCCAGAGTCTCTTTTATGTCTTTCCTAATACCTATTGTTCCTCTAATTCTTATGATTGCAATCATTTTTTGACACCTTCTATAAGACCAACACTTTTTGTAACTTCTTTGTCAATTTTCACTTCGTTGAGTTTCATGAATGAACTCATTATAGCTCTTATGAAGTTGCATCTTGTGTTTGTGTTACCTCTTGATTTTGCCCAGATATCTTTAATACCTGCGAGTTTCATGATCTTTTTGATTTCGTCTGAAACTGCGAGACCTGTACCTTTTGGTGCAGGCATGAGTTGAACCTGAGAGGATCCGACTTTTGCTGATGTTTTGAATGGAATAGAGTGAATAGTCCCACATTTACATTCCCATGATCCACATCCTCTTCTGATTGGGAAAATATTTAATCTTGCACTTCTTGCAGCTTTAGTGATTGTTGATGGTACATTGTTTGCTCTTTCATATCCTATACCTAATAGTCCATTACCATTTCCGACTACTACCATAGCATGGATGTTTCTTTTTCTTCCTGCTCTGTGCATCTTATTTGTAAATCTGATTGGTGTTCTTTTTTTTGAACCGCCTTTTCCACCGTGTCCACCAATAAACATAACTTCTTCTTTCATATCAGCTACAAGGTAATTAACAATTTCCGGTTCTCTTATTATGAGTCCTTGATCAAAGATATCCTCAATCTTTGTAATCTCTCCATTTAATACTTTTCTTCCAAGTTCTGTTTTTGGTATCCAGTTCTTTTCGATGTATTCTTTTGTATTCGTGTCTTCTTTTTTGAATGTTTTTCTGTTATCTCTTCTTCTGTTAAAATTATTATTTGTATGACTAGTTCTTCTATCTACCTGTTGTGTGTTAGCTGTTGTATTCTTATTCTCTGTTTTTCCTTCTTCTACCATTATTATCACTTTTTGAGGATAGTTGATTTTATCTTTTCGAAATCTTTGTCGATTGCTGATTTTTTGTATTTAGCTATATGTTCTCCAGTTATTCTTTCATCGCTGGGATAATTTTTATCTTCGTGAGGTATATCAAGTCCTCCGTCTACAGCTCCTTTTAGGAATGCAAAGATTCTTGCGCCTTTTGTCGGGGTTCTTAGACCAGTATCAAGTATTGCGTTGTTGATTTTTGCTTCTTTTGCTTTTTGTGCTATGGTCATTCCAGTAAGGTATAGAGCAGGCATATTTTTGAGTGAGTATTTCCATTTATATCTTTTTGACAGTTCTCTTGAGTCAGTTGATATTAGTGTTGTTTCTGTTTTCTTTTTGATATCATATCTTACAATCTGGCAGATTGCTCTGGTATTTGTTATCCTGATAACTAATCTGTCCTTTGTGGATTTGAGCATTCTTGCTCTTTTTGGATAATTTGTTTTTTCTTCTCTCCTTCTCCTAAAGTGGAGTGTGTATCCTTTTTTCATTTCTTCTCACCACTCTCCCTTGTTTTTGATAAGTGTAATTTCATGTGTTTTTTGCTTCTGAACATACCGCTTCTTGCATATATGTAGAGTTGCCTGTATTCTTTTATTGTTATACTTTCTTTATCTCTCATTTCCCTGAGTTCTTTTCTTAGGGCTCTTATCTTTTTGATCCATTTATCTTTATCAGATAATCTTGCATTTGCTGTACCTTGCCTGTTGCCATGTCCTTTTTGTCTTCCTTTTTTCTTTTGGGACTCTCTGTCTCTTGCTTTTGCATGGCTTTGTCCTCTTATTTTTTTGATAGTTATCAGACCCTGACTTACAAAACTTCTTATATCATCCCCAGTGATTGCTTCTTTGATATCATCAGCATTATCCGGATCTATATGAACTCTATTTATACCTACTTTAAGTTTTCTTGCTGTAATTTCTTTCTGATGTTTTAAGTTCATTGATGATCACTTCTTCTTCAGTTTTTATTACTTTTTCGTAGGCTTACTTTTTGGAATTATTTTTGCTGCATCTTTTTTCTTTTTTATATTCTTTTCTTTTTTTTCTGCTGCAGGTTTTTTAATATTCTTTTTAGTATCTTCTTTTTTCTTTGTGGTTTTTTCTTTTTTGATTTCTTTAGTTTTAGCGTCGTTTTTCTTTTCCTCTTTTTTTTCAGTCTTAGTCTCTTTTTTGACGTCTTTCTCTTTTTTAGTATCTTTCTTTTTTCCGCCTTCGAGCAAATATTTTTTACATTTTACTCCTAAGTTGAGGATCTTTATCTTTTCTTTGAATGCTTTTTTGAGTATATCTAATCTTTTTTTGGTGCCAAGCGTCGAAGATAATCTTGCGACCTGTTCTTTTTTGTCTACTTTTGCTAAATCGTTTATATTGAATATCATTATTTCTTCTTTTCCAGATGAGTGGAGACCTTTTACTGCTTTTGGAGAACTGAAACTTATAGTCTGTACATGGCTTTTTCTTCTGAGTCTCATTTTGTTATGTCTTCCTTTTGGTTTTCTCCATGATTCTTCTTTTATTCGGTGGAATTTCCAGGAATCACTTCTTCTGATCTTTGGCTTGTTTGCCTTGATTGTTTTTCTTGTTTTGATGAGTTCTGCTTTGTCTTTTGCCATAAGATATCACATAATTATATTTATTTAATTTAAGGTTTTTTTTCGATGTATATACCATCCTGAAATACTCTTCTGTCTTTTCCTTTTGGTTTACAGATCTGTTCAATGTTTGCTGCGCTCTGTCCTATATCTTCTTTATTTGTGCCTGTAAGTGTTATAATCTCTTTTTTGATACTGACTTTTGTATCTCCAAGGATTTCTGCATATCTGAGACCCTTCCCTCCAAGATAATTCTTTATGACTACTCTGTTCTCTTCAGTTGTAATGTTCATAGGGAAGTGTGAATATACAACCTTTAATTTTGCTTCGTAACCTTCTGTTATTCCTATTATCATGTTTTTTATATGTGCTTTCCAGGTTCCAACAATTGCTCTTGTTTTTTTAATTGGTCTTTGTGTTTGTGTGGTCACTTTGTCGTTGTTTATAATTATTTTGACATGCGGATGATCAAATATTCTTTTTAGTTCTCCTTTTGGTCCTTTGATAACTATTTCTTTGTCGTTCTGTTCTATAGTCACTCCTTCCGGAATATCTGTTTCCTGTTGATATGTCATTTTAAGTAACCTTTTTTTTAATATACAAATGCCAGGAGAATTCCTCCACTTGCTCCTTTTATATCTTTGTGGGACTTGATTCCTTGTGGTGTTGATACTATTAATATCCCTATATCTGATGCAGGAAGATATCTTTTTTCAAATTTCATAAAATTATCTTTTTTTATTGAGTGTCTTGGTTTTATTGCCTTACACTGGTTGATCCTTCCTATTAATTCGACTTCAATTTGTCCACCTTTTGAAGTTTCTTTGAATTTGAGTGATTTGATAAATCCTTCTTTTTTCATTATATTTAATGTGTTTACTGTGAGTTTTGATGTCGGTGATATTAGGCATTCTTTTTTCCCTGCTTTTTCAGCATTTTTTATTGTTGACATCGTGTCAGCCAGTAAATCGTGTCTCATATTGTATTCACCTTAATTTAGTTTTTTGAATCCTATTTTATTAGCTATTTCTCTGAAGCATTGTCTGCAATAGTTCAAGTTATATTTTCTTATAACTCCCTGACCTGTTCTTCCACATTGTTTGCAGATGCATGTTGTTTTTCCGAAATCCCTCTTTTTTGGTGCATTGTGTTTTTTAAATTTATTATATTTGTTCTTTTTAGTTTTGAGTGAATTTAGTACTTTTTCGTAACCGGACATAATTATCACATCATATTATTGTAATATCGAGTTCTTTCTTTGCAAACTCAATTGATTCTTCTTTTGAGATTCGGTGAGATCTCGGTATTTTTTTCTGTGCAACCTTTCTTCTTTTCAACCTAAATCCAGGTCGCTCAAGGCAAATGTTTATATTCATACCCATGATTCCTATTGCAGGATCATATTTCATACCTGGTATTTCAAGATATTCTTTAAGTCCGAACCCAAAATTACCTTCATTGTCAAAGCATTTTTCCGATAATTCATTGTCAAGTGCGAAAAGTAATTTTTTGAGCAATTCTATTTTGTCTTTACCTCTTAAGGTTACTTTTGTTCCGATGGTTCTGTTTTTACCTACTCCAAAAGTTCTTGCTTTTCTTGAAGATGTTGTTTTTACTGGTTTGTGGTTTGTTAGTCTTTCTAAAAGAGTTGTTGCTTTTTCTATATCTTTTATGTTTTTGCCAAGACCTATGTTTACTATTACTTTTGCAATTCTGATAGTTTTCATAGGGTTTTCTTTAGTCATAAATATCATCTTTTCAAATTATTTATCGGATTATCTTGTTTTTGTCTATTGTAATCTCCGGTTTGTCTTTTCCTATTACAAAAATATTTCTTTTGTATGTGGTAACTTCTTTATCTTCTACTTTTACTGTTACTTTTGTGTCTTCAGGAGTCTTTATTATATCTACCTTTGTGATTTTTCCGATATTTCCTGTGTGTTTTCCTGATGTGATTATTACAGTGTATCCTTTATCGAGTTTGAAGTGGTCCTTTATTTTCTGGTCAGGTATTGAGATCATTAAGCTGTCTCCTACACTGTAATCCGGTTTGTTGAGTATTATGTTTCTTCCGTCGTGAAGTGTTATCTGGCATTTTTTGCCTTTAATCATCATTTTGTTTATAATCTTTCCGAGTTTCTGTTTAGCATCTTCTTTTTTGATTTCAACAACTCTTAGTCTTCCCTCAATTGTGACTACCCTGTATGTTTTGTCTATTTCTTCGATGCTGATTACATCCATAAGACCGACATTGTATTTCTTCTCTTTTTTTATAGTTCCGTCAATCTTTATTTTTTCATCATGAAGTATGCTTTTTACTTCTTTTGTAGTTTCAGCAAGTTTGAGGATATCTCTTATGATAACATTTAGTGGTATACATTCATTTTTTCTGTGAGCTCCAGGATTTGCTGTAGTAATAAATTTATTCTCCTTCTTTGGAACACTATAATGTTTTGATGCGTTAAGTCTTTTGAGATGCATAATTATTCACTTTTTTTATCTTTTATTTTCTTTTTTGTTTCTTTCTTTGCTGTTTTTTCTTTATTTTCTTTTTTAGGGATTGTCTTTTTTTCTGGTTGCACTGTTTTTGTTTTCTTGTTGTTCTTATCAATTCTTTTTTTGTCATCAAGGTTGAGTTTGATAATCTGGATGTTTGATGCGTGTACAGGAATTATATATTCCTGACCATTAGCTTTTTTCTCTTTTAGTGTGTCAATGTGGACAGTTGATTTGTTTATCTGGATTGCGACAATTTTACCGATTTTTCCATTATGTTGTCCTCTTTTAATAACTATTTCGTCTCCTTTTTTTAGTGTAGCTGATCTTTTTCCTATTTGTTCTCTAAGTTTTTCTTCGAGGTTTGCTCTCAAAAACTTCTTTTTTATGTGTAGTGGAGCGTTCGCTCTGTATTTTCTCTGCTTTCTCGGCTGAGTTGAGCTGTTCCACTTATTTGACCATTCTTTTTTCATTTAGATCCCTTGGATGAATTTATTTCTGATTTATATTATCATTGCGGCAATTTTTCCTATCTGAGGAAAGCGTTCTACAGCTTCCTTTGCAACAATTCCTTTTATTTCGTTCCCTTTTGGTTCGTTTTTTTCGTTAATCAATACAGCAGTGTTTTCTGAATATTTTACTCTTAGACCATTTATTCTTTGATATTCTTTTCTTTGTGTGGTTATTACTGCTCTTTCTACTTTGTGTTTAATATCAGGTTTTCCTTTTTTTACAGTACATATTATTATTGAGCCAACACCACCACTCGGAATCCTTCTTCTTGTTCCTTTTATTTTTGGTACTGCTATTACTTCGAGTTGCTTGGCACCGCTGTTATCTATACATTTAAGATTAGATCCTATCATAATTGCTTTTGTTGGGTGTGTGCTCATTGCTTTCATTTTTAAAACCTTGTGATTATGATAATTTTTCAAATATTACGAATTTTTTTGTTTTGCTTATTGGTTTGCATTCACCAATCCTTACAATGTCATTTTCATGAATATTGAGGCATGCCGGTTTGTGTGCAGTAACTCTGGTTTTTAGTCTTTTATATCTTTCGTATTTTTTATTGTATCTTGTGTAATCCCATTCTATTATTGCAGCGTTTTGTACTTTTGTTGATTTGACTGTTCCCTGGAAAATTTTTCCTCTTATTTTAAGACTACCATGAAATGGGCAATTTTTGTCGCTACAATCTTCTTTAGGATAAGTCTTAATCTCGATACCAATGTTTTTAATACTCTTTTTCTCTGACATTTTGAGTTACCTCATCATTATAATTATTTGTATCTTTTCTGAATTCTTTCTTCAGGTCTTGTTATTATCTTGTCACCAGTTATTTTTGTTAGTGTTCCATCAGGGAGTTCTATCTGAAATATGTTCCCTTTTTTTTGGATTATCATAATTTTTTTATCGTTTTTTATTCTGAAAGTTTTTTGAGTTTCGTCAATTATCTTTCCTTCTATATCTTTATTTTTTGGATCAGTTGAATTGCATACTGTTGTTTTGAGACCAATCATCTCATGCCTCAGTATGTTTTCTTTTGTAATCATCTTAATTCCTTTTGTATCATTCAATCTGGGATTCTGAAAATCCTATCTGGATCAGGAAGTCTTTGACTTCTTTCTCATGTCTTCCCTGTAATTCTATGATATTGTTTTTTGATGTTCCTCCGCAAGCAAATTTACTTTTCAGTTTCTTGGTAAGTTCAGGTATATCTATTTCACTTGGGTTAATACCTTTTATTATTGTCATGTATTTTCTGAATCTTTTTCGTTCGACTTCAATTGTAATCTTTTGCGCTTCTTTTGATATTGATTCACAGACGCACAAGTCTTTTGGTAAGCCACATTTATTACATATGTCCTGCATTCTTGCTTTTCATCTCCTTTTTTATTGTTAGGATTCGGGCAATTGTTTTTTTGAGTTCTTTTTGTCTTCCTGGATTGTCTGCAATACTTCCAACATCAATTTTTCCTTTTTCTTTCATAAATTCTTTCCTGAGTTCTTTAAGCTTTGTTTCAATGTTATCTGCAGTCATGTTCCGGATTTCGCTGGATCGTAATATTACCATAATAATCATCTTATTTATTTCTTTTTTGATTCTGTTGTTTTCTTTGCAACAGTTTTCTTTTTTTCAGCAGCTTTTTTTTCGGTTTTTTTAATTTCTTTTTTAGTTGTAGTTTTCTTCTTTTTCTTTGTTTCAGTCTCTTCTTTTTTTACTTCTTTATCTTTTTTTTCAGCAGTCTTTTTCTTTTCTGTCTTTGTTTTTGAAGATGATTCTGTCTTTTTAGTAGGGATTTTTGTTTCTTCTTTTTCTTTTTTTGTCTCTTTTTTTTCAGTTTTCTTTTTATCTTCTTTTTCTACAACTTCTTCAGTTTTTTGTTTTTCAGTTTCTTTTTTGCTCTCTGCTTCTTTTTTTGTTACTTCTTCTTTTTTCTTTTCTTCAGCTTTTTTCTTGCTGAAGAGTTTCTTGATCTCTTTTTCAATCTGTAGTGATCTTGGAAGGAATGGTAATATCTTGACTTTTACTCCTACGACACCCTGTTTTAAAGTGGCAGTAGCAAGTCCTTCTTTTACATATTCTTGAGCCATATCACCGCATTTTTTTATGTATCCTATAAGAACTTTTTCTGTTCGTCCTCTTGAACCAGATATTTTTCCGCTTATTGTTATCTCAGCACCTACTGCTCCTGCAAAAGTGATTTTTCTAAGATATATGTTGATAAGTCTTCCTGGTTTTAGTCCTCTTTCTAAACTACCGGCAATATTTTTTGCAATTATGAATGAATCAAGATCCGGGTTTTCAGCTGTTTGAATATCAAGTTGTGGATTTTTGATTTTGTATTTATTTGTTAGTGTATTTGTAAGCTCCTTTATTGTTTTTCCACCTTTTCCTATGGCAATTCCTGGTTTACCTACAACAATTGTTATCTTTGTGCTTAATGGAGTTATTTTAATATCTGTATGACTATAATCGGCTTTTTCAAGTGTTTTCCTGAAATATCTTTCTAATTCCAGCGATTTAACATTCTGTTGGATAAACTTTTTCTCAATCATATTCTCTCCTCTGCGATTATGTTTATGTTGCTGCTTTTTGATTTTCGTCTTCCGAACATTCTTGCACCGCGCATATGTGTTACTCCTTTGTTTGCCTGAGCATTAATGATTGTCAGGTTTTCTGTGTCAAGTCCTTTGTTATCAGCATTGTTTATGAGGTTTTTTAATAGTTTGATGAATTCTTTTGATGTATTGATTGGATATTTACCAGCAGCGATTCCTTTTTTGTGTGCCAAGTCTTTGTTGAATCTTTTGTATGGGATTGCTGTTTTCATAAGCGTTACATCAGTAAGGTAATTTATCATTTTGTTTACATTTTTTCCTGTTATTACTCTGCATATCTCAACTGAATCTTTCCATGAAATCCGGTTATTTCTGGCAGATGTTTTTGCTGATTTTTTCTCATCAGTCTTGAATGCATATTTTAATTTTGCCATGTTAATTACCTTATTTCAGACTTGTAAACTTACTACCTCTTGTTGCTCCGATACCCGGTCCGCTGTGAGCTACTTTTTTCCTGTTATATGTGAATTCCCCTAATCTATGACCAAGCATTTCAGGTGTTATGTCTACTGAAACGAATTCTTTACCATTATAAATCCCGAATTTCTGATCAATCATATCCGGTGTGACAATCATATCTCTTACATGAGTTTTTATGAACTTTTTATTTCCATTTTTTACTGTATCCACTAGTTTTTTTTCTACATCGGTGAGACCTCTTTTGAATGATCTTCTTTCTCTGCTTGGTATAAGTTCAATGAATTCTTTTGTGGATAGTTTTTTGATTTCTTCAGTAGTCTTTCCCCTGAAAGTGAATTCTTTTTTCTTTAGTTTTTCAGCCATAAGTTTCACCAATTAATTAATTTTTGTCTTTCCTCTCTTTTTACCAGTTCTTCTAGCTCCTATTGATCCTACTTTAGCTCCTGGAGGTGCTGTTTTTCTAGTAGTTTTTGGAATTCCTGGATGTGATGAACCACCGAATGGGTGATCTACTGAGTTCATTGCAACACCACTTGTTTTTGGATATTTCTTGTTTCTGGCTTTCATAGCATAATATTTTGCGCTTACAAATCCAAATGGTTTTGTTTTTCTTTCTCCACCTGCAACAATCCCTATAGTTGCTTTGCAAAGCGGATGAAATTCTTTTAGTTTTTTTGAAGGCATTTTTACAACAACTTTTTTAATGTCTCGTGAGACGATCAGTCCAAACATACCGGATGATCTTATGAATTTTCCACCATCTCCTGGTGCTGCTTCAATGTTGAATATTGCTGTTCCTTCAGGTATGTTTGATAGTGGAAGTATGTTGCTGGTTTTTATTGGAGCGTTGTTTCCATTCTGGATTATCGTTTTTGTTGTTGTGCCTTCTGATATTATCATAGTGTTCCTGTTTCCATTATCGAATTCTATGATTCCTATTGGCGCATTTTTTGACGGATCGTTAATTATATCAATAACTCTGCCTTTCTCTTCTTCATCTTTGTCTGATCTGATGTATTTGGCTTCAGTCTTATATCTATGGGATGGAGCTCTATAAAGATTAGTTCCTCTTCCTCGTCTTTGAGATCGGATTCTTTTACCCATTAAATACACCTAGTTAATATAATTTTACATCATTCCCAGTTTTGTTGCTATATCTACAGCAGGGGTTTCTTCACTTAGTTTTATGATTGCTTTTTTTCTTCCTTTTGTGTCGTTCATTGTGTTTACTTTGATTATTTTTGCTTCAAATTCTTTTTCAAAGACTTCTTTGATGTCTTTTTTTGTTGCTTTTTTGTCTACTATGAAGACTAGTTCATTGTTCAGTTCAATTCTGTTCATTGCTTTTTCTGTCATTCTTGGGTGTTTAAGCAGGTTTAGGTTCTTCATAGTGATCACTTATATGAATAGTTTTTCTTTTTTCATTTTCTCAATTGCGCTTTCGCTCCAGATAGTCAGTCTTCCTATATGGGTTCCCGGGGCAAGTGCTTTGGCATTAAGGTTTGTTACTTCTATAACATCAATCCCTAATATGTTTCCTGCGGCTTCTGCAATACCATCGTTCTTTTCTACAACGATTAATGCACCAGTTTTTATCTTGTGTTTTCTTCCACGCATTGTTCCTTTACCAGATCTTATTTTCTTTTCTGAACATCTTTCTATATCTTCTGATATACCTATTGTTTTAAGGATATTAAGGAGATCTTTTGTTTTTCCTATTTTTTCAATTGGTGTTTCGATTATAAGTGGAAGCTGGCTGATCTTTCCAAGTTCATGTCCTCTTTTTGTGACAAGTTCTATTTCTGCAGTTGCGCTTATACAACTTCGTATAGCGAGTCTGTTCTCTTTTTTGTTAATCTTTTGTGAATATATCTTTTCTGTTTTTGGTGGGTGAGCTTTTCTACCTTTTACTACTCCAGGCACTTTTCTTGCTCTTCCTGTAATATATCCCGATCCTATCCTAATTCTCTGAGTCCTGTGAAGGGCTCTGTTTGCCCATGTACCATATGATGCTCGTCTTCCCTGATATTGTGCGGAAGTCCTTAATCCGGCAAATAGGTTGGTTCCATATGGTTGTCTGTTATTATTTTCAATTGCAAGGACTGATCTTTTAACCAGATCAGGTCTGATGATTTCTTCAAACTGGTCAGGAAGGTCAATACTTCCTTTCTTTTCGCCTTTTAGAGAGATAACATCAGCTTTCATATCGTTCACTTTATTGTTTATTTTCTTTTGAGATGTAGGTTATATCTGGTTTGTTGTATTCGTATCTTTGTGGTCTTATCTGATTTCTGAACCTTATCAATCTTTTTGCAGGTCCTGGTACTGATCCCATTATAATTATAAATGTTGATTTGATTTCTCCGTAATTTTTGAATCCTCCTGAAACATTGATCTCTTCAGGGTTATCGCTTATTTTCATAATTCTTTTGTTGACTTCTGTCCTGTTGTGGTATCCGAAGCCACCAGCCTGTGGTACTGTATATCGGGTCTTTCTTGGTGTGAATGGTCCAAGGTTTCCTGCTTTTCTTCTGTTTTTCTCTCCACTGTCTGGTCCTGTCTTGACGCCATATCTTGTTACTACGCCTGAGAATCCATGACCTTTTGTTACTCCTAATACATCTACGGAATCTCCTTCACTGAACACATCTGATATATTCAGTTCTGTTCCGAGTTTTTCTTTTGCAAATTTAATCTTATCTTCAATTGTAGCTCCTCCAACACCAATTTCAAAGACTTCTGGTTTTTTCTTAGAGACTCCTGTTACTCTTGGAGTCATGTGAGCAATCAATACAATATCTGATATATCATCAAGTTTTAATTTTGTAATGTCTGATGGCATTTTTCCAGTTATGCCAGATCTTTTCAGATCTTTGTCCAAATCCTTTGTCCAGATGTCCTGTAATGTGACTGGACCATATGCATTGTTTTTGTAAGTCCTTATACCTACAATTTTCAATGATGGACATTCAATTACTGTAACTGCTTTTGTAACTTCTTTATTGAAGTTGACAGATTCTTTTCTTGATTCAATTGTTTTTATATGTGTCATCCCTACTTTGTATCCTGAAAAGTCGAGCGCTTTAATTTCACTGCATTCAGCTCGAGTCCTGATTCTAGGATAAATCCTTCTTGCTCTTGTTTTCGGTCTGAAAGCAAGAGAACCTCTTCTCGGATGGTGAATTCTACCCACTTGAATCTTCCTTTGTTTTCCTTTTTTTAAACCTGCTAAACGGTTTTAGACAGGTGTTTTGGATCTTTTGATATTATAATGCATAGAGAATACATTATTGATAATCTATTTTTTGTCGAAATCTTTTTAAATATAGCGTTTATATCAAGTTGTTTTTGTGTTTATCCTTTTAAAACGCCTAATGGTTTGAGATTTGCTACAAGTTTTATTAATCCAGCTTCGTTTGATATCTTTATAACTTCATCGATGTCTTTGTATGTCTGAGGGGCTTCTTCAACAATGCCATTTCTACTTGATGAAATTATTTCTATGTTTTTTTCATGAAGATCTTTTTTGACATCTTCTGGAGTTATGCTTTTCATAGCTTCATGTCTGCTCATAACTCTTCCGGCTCCATGCGCGCTGCTTCCGAAAGACATTTCAAGGGATTTGTTAGTTCCTGCTAATATATATGAAGATGTACCCATTGATCCTGGAATTAAAACAGGCTGTCCGGTTTTGCTATAAATCTTTGGTAATTCCGGTCGAATCGGGCCGAAAGATCTTGTTGCGCCTTTCCTGTGGACAATCAACTCTGTGGTTTTTCCATTGATTATGTGTTTTTCTATTTTTGCAATATTGTGGGCTAGATCATATATGAGATCCATTTCGAGTTCTTTTGCGCTTTTTCCGTAAATCTCTGAGAATGTTTCGCGTACTCTGTGTGTGATTATCTGTCTGTTTGCCCAAGCGTAGTTTGCAGCTGATGTCATTGCTTTATAGTATTTTTGTCCGAGTTCGCTTTTGAGTGGTGCGTTTATGAGATTTCTATCTATAAGGTTGTTGTATCCGTATTTTTTTTCCATATCACGAATATAGTCAGATGCAATTTGATGGCCAAGCCCTCTGCTTCCGCAATGAATCATTATCATAATCTGACCTTCTTCATGTATTCCGAATATCTCTGCAGTTTTCCTGTCAAATATCTTGTCTACTTTTTGTATCTCAAGGAAGTGGTTTCCTGCGCCAAGACTACCTAACTGAGGTCTTCCTCTTTTGTATGCTCTCTGCGAGACTGCTTCAGGGTCAGCTCCTTCCATTTTTCCATGTTCTTCTGTTCTTTCAATATCTTCGTCCCAACCATAGCCTCTTCTTACTGCTTCTTTTGATCCATGTATCATGAACTCTTTGAGGTCTTCGTTGGTGAATCTTGTCTTTCCATCACTTCCCAGACCGATCGGGACTTCTGTAAATAGTTTTTTAAGAAGTATTTCTCTTTTTTCAAGGATGTCTTTTTCTTTGAGATTTGTTTTTATCAGCCTGATACCGCAATTTATGTCAAAACCCACTCCTCCCGGGCTTATGATGCCAGTTTCTGTTTTGAACGCGGCAACTCCGCCTATACAGAATCCATATCCCTGGTGTGCATCCGGCATTGCATATGATGCATTGACTATACCTGGTAGTGTGGCGACATTTATTACTTGTTCAAGGCTTTTATCTTTTTTTAATGAGTTGAGTATCTTTTCAGAGGCATAAATTATACCAGGGACTTTCATGTTGCCTTCTTTTTTAATCTTCCAAGTGTAGTTGTTTATTTTTTCAATATTCATTTTCTCACCTGTCAACTACAAATATGGTTCTGAATCCATCTTTTGTCTTTTCTATTATCAGACAATTGTATGTCATTGATTTTACAGATCCTCCTAGTTCGTATTTTTTAGAGATTCTGTCGCCTTTTAGAGTGGCTTTGAGGGAGATATTGTTTTCCCCTGATTTCTTTATCTTTACTTCTGTATTGTTAATAAGGAACTTTTCTGTGTCAAGGTAGAAAAGAAGTTCTTCTATCCAATCATATAATAGGGATTCAATGCTTTCTGAGTTTAGTTTTATCTCTATCTCTTTTAGTGGTTCAACTTTTTGTGTTTCGACCATAATGTTGTATGTAGCAAGGGCAGCGTTTTTGAATAGTTCATTTAGATCTTTTCCGAATGCCTCTATTTTTGCGTCTGCTGTATGCGGCAGATATCTGTATTTCATCCATATAGTTGGTGTTTTTGAATATTTATAATATGGAGTGGTGTTTTATAGGGTTATGGTAATGTGATGAGGACCAAAGGTCTCGTTGTGAGGTTAGATAGTTTAGAGAACGACGAGGACCGAAGGTCTCGTTGTTGGTTCAATTGGTTAAGAAACGACGAGGACCAAAGGTCTCGTCGTTAGTCCAATTGATTAAAAAGCGACGAGGATCAAAGGTCTCGTTGCTTAGCTAAATAGTTTAAAAAGCGACGAGGGGGTGATTTGAACACCCGTGAGGTTTCCCTCAGTAGCTTTCCAGGCTACCGCCATGGCCAGACTAGGCGACCTCGCCATTTTATTGAGAATTAAAGAATAATTTTTGACTTATCTTTTTAAACATGCTGTATATGTTGTAAAAAAGAAGGTGGTTCTGGTGTGATTTGAGTTATTGAGAGAAAAAAGAGTTGGGTGGGTTTATTTTGTGTGTCTTACTTATCTTTGAGTTCAATTTCAATCTGGATCTTATCAGGGATCTGGATTCTCATGATTCTTCTGAGAGCTCTTTCATTAATGCCTATATCAATGATTCTTTTATGAACACGCATCTCCCATTTTTCAAATGTAGCAGTTCCATCACCACTTGGTGCTTTTCGTGTTGTTATCTTGAGTTTTTTTGTTGGCAATGGTATTGGCCCGTTGACATCTACTCCCATTTTTTTGGACATATCCTTGATTTCTAGAGCTAAGTTATCTAGTTTATTTATGTCTGTGCTTGATAATGAAATTCTTGCTTTTTGCATTTTTATAACACCTTAACTCTATTGTATCTCTTAATATTTTTTAATTATCTTTTATAAATATAAAAAAAGAAAGGGTGATTTATTTCCCTTTTCTTTATTTTTTTGATGCAGTTACTGCAACTTTCTTTGATTCTAAGCATTTTCCTGCTGCTACAGTTTTTCCCATATCTCTAAGTGCAAATGATGCAAGTTTTGGAAATTCCTTAACTGTTTCAATGCACATCGGTTTTGTCGGTACAACTTTTATGATAGCTGCATCGCCGTTTTTAAGATAATCTGGGTTATCTTCTTTTGATTCACCAGTTCTTGGATCTATTTTTTTAAGTATTTCTGTAATCTTTCCTGCTACGTGTGCAGTACCAATATGGAAAACAGGTGTGTATCCTTTAGTCATAACTGTTGGATGGTTCAGTACAACAATCTGTGCTGTGAACTCTTCAACAACTGCAGGTGGGCTGTCTGGTGTACCAAGAACGTCTCCTCTTGAGAAGTCGTCTTTACCAAGACCT
>DAOVWP010000043.1 GCA_030636615.1 Candidatus Nanohaloarchaea archaeon | reverse complement strand
TACACCAGACCCTAAAACAACTGCGCTAAACACACTCGCCTTCTTCGAAAACTTCTGGATAAAATTATGTGCGCTATCAGGTATCTTTAGAGACACACCTTTACCAAAAAAGAAGAAATCCTTGATATTTATTGCTCCTGCTATAAGTGCAACAACAATGACAACAGACCTTATCACATCCGGAAACCCAAATTTAATTGAAGTATAAAAATAAAGAACTCCAAGAAGAATATTGACGGCAAACACAGATATCAGATAAGCAGAGCTAACTTTTATCAGCTTCCTCTTATGTCCTGCAATTTGCATCAAAAAAGCCATCATAAATATCAACACAGCAAACGCGCAGGGATTTATGCCATCAACAAGACCAGCAAACAATACAACAGGAACAAGTTTCTGCCATGACAGATCTTTAATAGACGAAAAGGCAGGATCTGTACCCGACAGCTCGCCATTCAAAGAAGAACAGCTAATAGAACCAAGCGGACAGATCTTGTTCTCCGCAGAGATACCTGTTTCAATCTCAGGTTCTAAAAATTCCCTGATCTGACTCTCACCTACAAGAATCTTATCATTTACACCGATTACAGGAATAGTCCTTCCGCTGTAGTCCTTAGAGATACAGAACTGATAATAAAGATCGACATTCTTCGGATCATCAAGAGAATAACGCGTAACAGTAATCTCATCACCATATTTTTCCTCAAGCTGCTCAAGATATGGTTTTATAGCAGCGCAATGAGAACATGTACTGCTGTAAAAATAAACAATACAAACAGAATCCTCTGATTTTTCCATATTGATCTTCAACTGATCATCAACATATGATGAGGTATAAAACTCCTCACTATCTGATTCAATGATGCAAACATCAGGGCTATCCTCAATACTACAGACAAGATCATCAGAAGCATAGACCTGAGCACTGAACATAACAACAGACGCGCAGATTAACGCAAAAAGAAAAATAAAACACCTTGAATTCATAACAAGGATTTCCCCATAATCATATATAAAACTTACGAACTATGAAACCAACAAAAATCAAAAAAATAGAAAAGAAAAAAAGAAAAGAGAAAGTACGCAAATTACCTATGCGCACTCTCCTTCTGAACTGCCTGAAGCTGTTGTATCATAACCAAATCCAGGACTATATACCTGAGTAGATAGTTCCGCATCACAAGCAGCAGGACGGTCATTAAAAGTAGAGCAAATCGCATCAAGATAGTTCTGCGGTGATCTGCCAACTGGCAAAGTCTCACCATTCAGCACAAATCCAGGTGAACCTCTAATACCATACTTTTCATTAAGACTGCCATCTACAAGATATAATGGGAATCTTCCGCTCAGCCATGACGCACGATCTTCAAGATTTACTGTTATGTTAAACTCATTATCAGCAATGACATAACATGCATCCATCTTATCCTTGTCAACACCAACTTCTGCGACGCACGCATCAGAATCTCCTGAATCAAGGAAACATTTCAGATATGGCATCAGCAAATCATTCTGCTCTTTCTGTATACAATATTGTTTTGTCTGCTCAACAACTTCCTTTTCAGCATGCATTGCATAGTTTACGAAACGAAGTGTGAAATCAACGGTATCACCAAGAGCTTCAATTGCAGGGATAATCCCTTTTTCTGCCTGTGTACCATATGGGCAATGACTCATTACAAACAACTCAACATTTGGCCGATCAACTTTATCGAGTCCGGCATTATTTTGACTGTCATCCTCAACCTTTACTTCGTCATCTGTTGTATCATCTTCCACTACAGGATCATCAGCAGGAGTATCTTCTTCCACAGTAATCATATCAAGTCCTGAAGGGAAAAAGTATTTACCATCAAGAGTCACATATGAAGTAACATTCTGTCCTTCACCAATACCGGAATCAACACTTACAATTACCACATAGACACCATTAGACTCTGAAGTCTCGACCACATCAGCGCTCATACCTTCCTGCAGTAGTTTATCTTCAATATAAGTCTTCACATTCTCTGCAACAATATCAACATTCATCTTCTGAGATACATCTGTATCATTCAAAGCATCAGTATCTTCGCCCCCTGTAAGTGGAATATTACCCAATACAATTACACCAACAAGTGCCAATCCAAGTATTACTGTTGCAATCTTCCATATAAGAGAATCATCTTTCACAAGCTTAACATTACGCTCATCCTTGCTCTTGATTGATTTCATAACAACATCTTTTTGTACCTTCTTACTTGAAACCATCTTTTTTCCGGAAACCTTCTTAGGCTTTTTTCCAGAAACATTTTTCGAGTTTTTTTTAGCTACCATATCAACTCTACCCCAAACTGAAACTAATAGAATAAATTAAGAACTCAGTTTTATATTGTTTACCCCTTAAAAGGAACATTCTTCCCACAATCCTTACATTTTCCAAAGGAATACAAGACATTTGCATCATACCCTTTCCGCCTAACAAGAACGGCACCGCACACTGAACATAAAGTATCTTCATCAGCTCCGATATTTCCAAGATACACATACTTTATACCCTCAGAAACCGCAATCTCCTTAGCCCTTCTAAGAACATGAGACTCTGTACGCCTAAACCCTTCAACCATCTTATATGCAGGATAGAATGCAGAGAAATGCAGAGGTATTTCCTTGTCTATAGAAGCAACAATCCTGCACAATTCTCTAATCTGCTTATCAGAAGTGTTCAAAGTTTCAATCAAAAGATTTGTCACCTCAACATGCACACCAGCTGACTTCAGTAACTTCACAGTATTAATAACAGGATCAACTGATTTCACCCCGCAAAATTTCTGATAAAACCCACTTTCAACCGATTTGATATCAATATTAGCAGCATCGATATATTTTACCAGCTCCCTGAGCGGCTCAGGGTTGATATATCCATTAGATACAACAATATTTTTCATTCCCGCCTTCTTTGCAAGCTTTGCCACATCAATCATATATTCAAAAAATATCGTCGGCTCAGTATATGTATACGATATTGACTTAACGCCTTGCTCCTTTGCCATCTCAACAACAGCTTCTGCAGACACATATTCTCCAAGCACAGATTCGCTCTGGGAAACCTCATAATTCTGACAGAACCTGCAATGAAGATTACATCCGCAGGTAGCAATCGAAAATGTCATCGTAGACGGCATGAAATGATACAGTGGCTTTTTTTCGATAGGATCAAGCCCTGCGCACACAAGCATACCATAATTAAGAGAATATAATTTTCCTGAAACATTCTTTCTTACCATGCACGACCCGACTGACCCCTCAGGAATAACACACTCATTAGGGCAAAGACCACACTTGACAACATGTTTCTCCTTGTCCACTACAGAATAATATCTGGCTTCCTTATACTTCATACTTAACTATAACATTTAGTATTATAAAAAAATATTGAAAAAAAGAAAAAGTGAAAAAAAGGGAAAAGAAAAAAGAAAACCAGACACATCTTACATTTAGATATTATCCAGAATCTTTCTTATATCATCTTTTCTTGCTGATTTAAGTCCTTTTAGCTTGTCATCGGTATCTCTTTTTGCCTCAACTTTCTTAACAGGAACCGATTTTTTAACAGCTTTCTTACCGACTACAGCAGCCTTTTTCTTTGCAGAAGGAACCTTTTTCACAACCTTTCGCTTCACAGGAGCCTTCTTGACAGGTTTCTTACTGACTTCCCTCTTCACAGCTCTGCGAACCTTCTTTGTAACATCTTTTGATATCACACCTTCAGCCTTGTGAACTTTTTTTGTGACATCAGACTTAAGCTCTTTCCTCAGATCTTTCTTGACATCCGCTTTAATCTCTTTCTTGACAAGATTCCTGTGAACAACAGTTGTATGGATCTTAAGAGATCTCTCAGTACTGAAGACTTTACCGCATTGCACACACTTAAGCTCTTCCGCTCTGGCTTCATCAGCTCCGATAGGAGGCTCAATCTTATCAACTTTTACAAATGTGTCAAACTCATCTTCATCATCTTCCTTGAAGAGATCAGGACCAAACACAATAAGAAGCACAACAATCACACCGATTACAAGTGCTACCAGTATGCTTGACCATTTGAAACCGTCATCGTCAACATCCTCTCCATCAGCTACAGTATCATTCTTCACATAATCCTTGAGAAGAGCTTCCTCTTTTGATATTTCAGATCCCATGAACACATATTCCGCCTTCACAGTCTTTGAAATACCTCCATTGTTCTCAACAGTGACTGCAAGATTATATACGCCATTTCCTGCCTTGATATCAGGCTGAACATAAAGGAATATTCCTCTTGAATCCCCTGACTCAATATTGAACTCTTCCGGATCAACAAATGCCCATTCAGGTCCCTCAGACAGATATGCACTGTAAGTACTCTCAACAAATCCCTCATTTTTTACTGAAATAGCATATAGGACACCATCATAATCCTGTGATTCAACACTTACAGGATCGATTGATAACTCCATTGCATAACATTCATCAACACTCCTTATCACTTCTCCGATAGCAAGAGTCTCTTCAACATTAGGCGACATCAGGATAATCTCAGTCTTCCTCTCACCCCTCTCATCAGCTTCACTTTCAAGTGTAAGTGTTATATCAATACTCTCTCCTGCCTCAAGTGAAAAACTTGGTTCAGAAAAAGTACCCCTATTTGCAAGCAATTGATAAGAATCTGATTTCTTGCCAGTATTCTCAACAACAAGATCAAACACCTGCTCAACCATAGGACAACTGTTTTTCACATTCTGGAATGCACCGAGATTTGCAGAGAAACAATCTTCAACAACAAGTGTTCCGCTAACCTTATCCTGTGCATATGCAGAAGTTGCACTTATACTATATTCATAAGTGCCTTCAACCAGATCAGCTGTAGGAATGGTAAGTATAGTCTGCGCAAATTCTTTTGAACTGATTGCAATCTCATCCATTCCGAAAGGAAGCATGAAACTGTTTGATAATACATAACTATCATCCGTTGCTCCTGTATTCTTGATATTTATATCAACTACCTGATCATCCCCCTGGCACACAGTAACAACTGGAGGTATATTCAATACAGCCACAGAATAACACAAATCACTCGATCGTATCTCAATTGTTTCAGAATCCAGTATAGAACCGGCATTTGCCATTATCAGAACATCCTGCTCTTTCAAGTTGACCGGAATAATCAGATCAACCTCTACTGACTCCATACTGCCGAGAGTAAGCTCATCAACCTCAAAATAACCATAATTTGTAGTAAGTGTAAAATCTTCATCATACTTACCATCATTTATAACTGTAACCAAAATTTTCTCTTCCGCGCCAATACATGAATCAATTGAAACAACATCAGCAGAAATAGTAACTCCATAACAATCAAGAACATCTACATACAGATACTTTGTATATCTCTCACCGCTCCCCTCAGACTCAGCAGTTATAGAAAGACGATACTCTCCGGGCTCGGCACTTATACCAGGAGTCACAAAAAGGCTCAGATACTCAGTTTCACCTGCCCCGATTTCCAAATTGGTTGGAGAACCGATAGTCAGCCAGTCGCTGTCTGTTGAAAGTACATATTCATCATCTAAAGTACCTTCATTTTCAAGCTCAGCGCTTATCACTCTCGTACTAAGAGGCCGACGTCTCCCTTCATCCTGCCTATTTAGAGCAAAATCTGCAGTATGCTCATCTGCGGCCAT
>DAOVWP010000007.1 GCA_030636615.1 Candidatus Nanohaloarchaea archaeon | reverse complement strand
TGGCTTTTTTGATGCAGATTGCAGGACATAAGAGGAAGCTGATGAAGGTTAGCGCTGCTTATCTGATATCTGTGTTTGCCGTCAATATTCTTCTTGGAGTTCTTTATTTCTATACTTCAATTAAATTTGGGTTTCCGGATGTGATAAGGTCTGTTGTCATTGTTGTTGCACTTGTAGCAGGGGCAATAAATATTAAGGATTTTTTCTTTTTTGGAAAAGGCGTGTCTCTAAAGATACCTGATAGCGCACATAATTTTATCCAGAAGTTTTCGAAGAAGGCGAGTGTGTTTAGCGCAGTTGTTTTAGGGTCTGGTGTGGCTATTTTGGAAGCGCCATGCAGTGTTCCAATATATCTTACTGTGATTGAGATATTAAAGGCAGAAGGACGCGCGCTTGCACAGGTGTTTCCTTATATTATGATATATAATCTTGCATTTATACTTCCGTTGCTTGCGCTTGCTATATTTATGTATGAAGGAAAAGAGGCGAAAGCGCTTGAAAGTTGGAGAAAGGCATACAGGAGGCATATGAGGCTTATGATTGGCGTGATACTTATCGGGCTTGCTATTGCTATGATTATAGGCGTGCTGTGAGTCTATAGATCTCTTTTTGTCTGTGTTGTCTGCAATAGCTTTATATAACTGTGAAACAATCTATTTTTATCTGGTCTGAAAGTGGAACAATTCTGTTTAACTGTTCATTTGGGCTTTAAATTGTTCAATAAGGTTATTTTGGCCTTATTTTGATGTGGTTATTATGGGAGAAATAGACGTTTCGGAATATGTTGAAAATGGATGGATCAGTGCATGGTTTATTTTTGATACTCAGGCAATTGATAAGAAAGTCGCCAAGGAAATTCTTGAGAAAATGATGAAACAGTTTGGAAAAGAAGAAGGTATGAAGGTTGTCAGTGAGTCTTATTCAAAAGTGAAAAAGACTGAGCCTGTGCCACAGCTTAAAAAACAGGGTGTGGATAGTGTGTATAGTATTATGCTTGAGGTAGAACTGGTTGCAAAGGATTTTGAAACTCTTTTGAGGCTTGTAATGACATATGGTCCTACTGCACTCGAAATAATTGAACCTGATGAGATTAAATTGAGTATGAGGTCTGCTCAAAATGCACTTCTGTCTGTTTCTGAGATGATGCACCGGTTTGCAATAGCTGTTCAGGGAGGTGTGAAAATTAAGAATAACTGATCGTTCTGGTATAGGGTTTCTTTGTTATATTGTCTTGATCAGCATCAGTTTTTTTATTTTTGTTTCGCCTGTTTGTGCGTCAGATATAGAACGTCATGCAGTCTATCTTGATGTTGTTGATGTCGGGCGCGAGTCTCCAGTATATTCAAAAGTAGAGATATCTTTCAGTGAACTGACTTCAAATGATATATATTATCTTGTGCTTGGTGATATTGTCGGGCTTAGTGCGAGTGATTCTTATGGTCAACTTGAGTGTGGAGTGAAAAGTGTGGTGTTTGGCTCAGAGATAACATGCAAGCCAAATACTGAGAACAAGACAGATTATAATGTGACATTTGAATATTCTATCCTGAATATGCAATCGCAGGTATATGGTGCATATCATCTTAATTATATCTATAGTTTCATGAACCCCACAGATAATTTTCTTCTTGAAATAACTCTCCCTGAAGGGAAAGGCATTGTTGAGAAATCTGAGAGGCTTAATCCGCTTTATCCTTTAGATGCTATAATCGGCACTGATGGCAGGAGGATTAAGGTTGTGTGGGATGTGGATGAACCGACTATAGGTTCAACTAAATCATTTACTGTCATGTATGAAGATATGGAGCATATTGATCCCGTTTCAGATCTTAATACAAAATATCTTATTGGTTTAGCTGCTGTTTTTCTAATGTTTATAATACTGGTCATTGTGCTGGTCAGACGAGGCAGGCATACTAGTTCTGATAAGGTGTTATCACTTTTTAGAGGGTCTGAGAAGAAAGTGCTTGATATTATAATTGGTTGTGGTGGTGAGTGTGTGCAGAGGCAGATTGTGAGTGATACGGGTTATTCCAAGGCAAAAGTAAGCCGGATTATTTATGATCTTGCAGAAAGGGGAATTGTTGAAAAAATCCAGATGGGTCGGACGAATATAGTTAAACTGCTTGATGAAACATTGAAGAAGAAAAAGAAAGAATAAGAAAAAGAGGAACTTGCATCTATTTATTTTTTTGATTTTGCTTCTTTTTTAGTCTCTTTTTTCTTTGTGTCTTTTACAACTGGTAGGTTTATTACTGGGGGTAGTTGCAGAATTTCAGATATTATAAGCGCTTTTATGCTTACTGTACGGAATATGTAATTTATTATCTCAAGCTGTGCATCAACTGGGAGTTTCTTTTCTGTTTTCCATTGCTCTGAGAGATCTTTTATATTCTCGTTTTCGTATATTATTATTCCTTCTATTGTTATGTTTCCTATATTTGGTTCAATCATAGTTTTGTATGCGAAGTTTACTCTTGCGACATTCACTTTTCCACCAAAGCTTTCAAGTGTTGCCTGTTTGAAGTCAGTAATCTCCGGAACAGTGTTGATGTCAAGTTTCTGGTTTGAGTCTCCAGATCTATTTGCGCTGATTTTTGTGTAATTCAGTCCTATAATTGGCATAATATCACCTAATGTTATGTCTTTTTTTTGAAGGTTTATATATCTTTTGCAGATAATTTTGTTTGTTGGTGTATGTTTCTATGTTTTATGTGGTTTTGATTGTTTATTGGTGAAGTCTATGAAATCTCTTTTGTTTTTGATTTAAAGGTTATTTTAGGGTTTATGAACAATGTAACACTTGTTTTTTAGGTTTATGAACAATTTAGTGGTTATTTTATTATGCTGAATTATTGTGTGGAACTGTTTCAGGACACCTTTATATACCCCTCTGACAAATTGGTTCTTAAGAACTTTTGAATTAAGTTGTAAAACTTATGAAAAAACATATGAGAAATATAGGAATAATTCATCTGTTCGATATTTATATCTGCAACACATTGAAAAAAAGTTTAAACAAAGTAAAATAAAATACTATAGTATATAGGTGTTAAAAAATGCAATTCGAAAAAACAGTTAAAAAAATAGGAACCCTGCTTGTAGGGACCGCTATGATGGGGTCTGTATTAGCAGGCGGCGCACTTGCAGCTAATCTTGGAAATTATCCAGCACCATTCGCAACCTCGGATGATTTTGCAAGTACAATAGTAGTCGGTGCGACTGCTAGCACAGCAGATGTAGTAGGAGCAATCAATATTGCTGCTTCACTTGCTCAGGCTGGTGCTGAATCCCAAGAGGTTTCAGTGTCATGTACTGGTGGTGTTACATCTGTAGATAACGGCGCAAAAATCGAGACAAGTTCCAAAAAGTTGAGATTCAGCGGTGCAGAGGCATATGGAACCCTTAATAAGGTTAAAGCTTCACTTACTGCAAACGATCTTGACCTTCTGAAAAAGTACACAGTTTCTTATGCAGATGGAACTACAACTACAATCAATCAGGTATTGACTCTTTATGGAAATACAAATGTAACTTTCAATGAAGAAGACAATGCTGGTGAGACTGTAGACAGTCCAAGAATGGTCCTGAGACAGGATTCGTCAGCAAATCTTTACCAACTTGAGATAACATCTCCGGCAGGTCTTGACATTAACCAGTCATCTGACAGCACATCTGCAGATTACAAGTCAAACGCTCCAGGTCTTGCAGGTCAGGATATCCAGATTATGGGAAAGACTTTCACTGTAGGAACAGATTCGGATATCACATCCACAAAACTGGTTCTTTATGGTGGCGGTGAAGAGAAATCTCTTACTGCTGGCGGTGATGCTATAACATTCACACTTGATGGTGAACAGCACACAATCCAGATGACTTCATGGACAGGTACAGGTACTAGTCTGAAAGGAGTATTCCTTCTTGACGGTGTAACATATGAGAAAGCTGATAATACAGCAATCACAGTAAACGCTGAGACAAACTCACAGGTTACTATCAAGAAAGTAAGTGAAGTTAAGATGCCTAGTGTTTCAGGTGGTGCTGCAACAGAATCAGCAACAGCTACACTATTTATCGGCTCAGACAAGCTAACTCTTGAGGACGGTCAGCCAGTTGTAATTGGTGATGACAGTGTTACCGGTTCACTTGTTGCAATAACAGCAGACGGAAGTAAGATGAAGACAATAACTGTAACTTACTCACCTGATGAGACACTTATCGCAGCTGCAGGTGAAGCTATAGCAGATCCAATCTTCGGCGCTGTTGATTTTGTATTTGCTGGTCTATCAGAAGCTGACAAAGCAGATTCAAAAGAAGAATTCAAGATGTATAAAAGTTCAAACAAGGCAAAGCTGAAATTCAGTAACAACGCTGGAACTGAATACAACATTGATCTGAAGACAATTACAACAACAGGATCCGGAGTAGGTCCATACACATGGACTCTTGGTGGTACTGCAGGAACACAGAAACTTTGGGTTGCTCAGGCAGCTACTGATGTAACAAAAGGTTCAAGTTTCTTCATATCTGACGGAACTGACTCGTATGTACTTAAGTATAAGTCAATTTCAACTTCAGATAAGATAGTAACTCTTGAAGATGTCGGTTCAGGTGAAGAGATTCAGGTTGGATATACATTGACTGGTGTTGAAGGAGCAGGAACTCTATATCTCGGTTCAGCAACATTTACTGTATCAGATATTTCAATAACATCAGAATACCATCTTACAGTAGCTGATGCTGATCAGGGAACTGGAGGAACTAATGGAAATGTCAATATGGTAACAAAGAACGGCGCAAACTTCATTGTGTTCTCTGATGCAAATGCACCTGGTGTTACTTACACTGAAACAGATGACCAGTCAGATACTGACAAAGCAACAATCAACATAACTGTAGCTGAAACAACAACAGGTTCACACGCAATAGATACTGTTGATGTTGCTGTAACTGCTGCTTCAGGAAACGGTGGTCTTCTTGGTGCAACAACATACAGCATTCTTGATTCGAATGTGTATGATGGTGTAACAAGATACGGTACATATGTAGTTGATAACACAGATGCAGATTCAATCCAGCTTTATTACCCAGACGAGCAGGTAACTGCTAATGTCTATGTGATGAAAGCAGGTGTAGCTGCACCAAGTGTATCTTCAACCGGTACTACAACAACTGCAACAGCATCTGTAAGCGTACCAGCACTTTCCTCAACAGGAGTTGCTGTACTTGATACAGAAGCTGAATCTTACAAATCAACAAGCAATCTTATTCTTGTTGGTGGACCTGCAGTAAACAAACTGGTTGCTGAACTTTCCTCAAAGACAAGATCTATCGATGAATGGAGAACTCAGACTGTAGCTGGAGTATATGACTACCAGGGACAGGCATATATCGAAGTAATCGATGATGCTTTCTCAACAGGTAATGCAGCTCTTGTTGTAGCTGGTTTCGATGCAGCAGACACTCAGGCAGCATGCAGTGTACTTCAGAACTACGCAAACTATGCAGATGATCTAGCAGACAAGACAAAAGTCAAGGTTGTTGGTTCAACTGTAAGCGAAATTGAAGAAGTTGTAGCTGTTGAAGAAGAAGTTGTAGAAGAAACAGTTGAAGAATAAGTCAATCTAAAGGTTTAAAGGCAAAAAATTGCCTTTAACCCTCTTCTTTTTTTTATAATATTATCTGTACTATATATTAATAGTCTATTATTGTAGGTTCTGTTATTATGGATAATTATATCACACTCAGGGATAATCAGGTTGCAGGAGAGATTAAAAGAAAGCCTGATGATTTTGTCGTAAAAGAGATTATCTGTGAAAATATTGTGTGCGATGAGATACAGAAATATTCTGATTCAGATGAAAACGAAGCGATGATATTTCTGATGAAGCTGAATAACTGGGATCAGTTCAAGGCAATCTCTTATATAGCTTCAATTACTGGTATCAATAAGTCCTGTATCTCATTTTCCGGTACAAAAGATAAGTTTGCGGTTACCAGCCAGTTGATATCTGTTGATATTAGTTCCGGTGTTTCATATAAGGATGTGGAAAATCTTGGCGTCAAGGATATTGAGTTGACATATCTTGGGAAAGGAAGCAGACTGCATATAGGAAAGCTTTGGGGTAACAGGTTTCAGATAAGGGTTTATTTTGATAAAGCGGATCTTAAGAATGTAAGAAGGATTTTGTCTTCTGTTGATAGTAATGTGTATTTTCCGAATTATTTCGGTCCGCAGAGATTTGGCACAAAGAGACCTATAAGTCATGTCGTCGGGAAGCATCTTATACATTCTGATTTAGAGGGCGCTGTAATGAGCTATATCTGTGATTCTGTTGTTGAAGAGGACCAAGACATACAGGAAGCGAGAAAACTTGCATCAGAGGGAGATTATAACGCTGCATTTGATAAGTTTCCTGATGTGATGCATTATGAGAAGATTATGCTGTCAGTCCTTGTGAAGAAAAATAGTGATTTTGAAGGTGCTTTCAAAATATTTCCCCTTTCTATGAGGAAGATGTTTGTGCATGCATACCAATCATATCTTTTCAATAAGGTACTGAGTGAAATTATCTTGCTTGGTGATGATGATAATTTAGATATAGAGATTCCTCTGTTTGGATATGGGCTTAAGATCATAAAGATTGCAAAGCTAAGGGAAGCAATGCAGAAGGTTCTCAGGGAAGAGGATGTTGATCTTAGCGCTTTTCGGGTAAGTTTTATGCCATTCTTATCTTCTAAGGGGGGTATCAGGAAAGGTTTTGAGAAAGCGCATAATTTTAAAGTTGTTTTTATTGAAGAAGATAATTGCGTGGATCTTAGTTTTGATCTGAAAAAAGGATGTTATGCTACTGTTTTTTTGAGAGAGTTCTTTAAAATTTAGCAAAATAAACTAATCTTTTGCTCTTGCTACAGGAATTATTATTGTCTGGTTTGGTCCGATTATACATTCACACGCGCACATGTTGTCTATCTTGTCGCGGATTTCAATCTCTACATGTTCTTTGTCGGTGAAAGGGTAGCAGTTGCATGGGTAGCTTAGGGCAGGATCATTTTCTATAGTTTTACAATATTCTTCAAGTGTCTGTTCTTCATATCTTTCAAACATAAGGTCGCTGATAAATGTTACAGAAATGAAGATGAAGGCTGCCGTTAGAATGATGAGTATTATTGTGGGAATCGAGTTTATTTTGTTTCTTTTATTATTTTTTATGTTGGTTTTTTCTTCTTTTTTCGTTTTTTCGCTCATTTATGTTCACCATAGTTCATCTGATTTTTATTGTGTATTGTTATGTATTATCTTTTCAAGTATCTCGTCTTTTGTCCTGAGTTGTTCCATTTTATGACCATCTATTAGAACAGATGGTGTAGTATTTATTTCATATAGGGTTTTTATTGTTTTTATTGCTGCATTGTCAAGGTTTGTGTTGAAGGCATATATGTATATTTCCGGGAATTTCTTTCTCAGGTACGTCAGGATGAATCCCTGTTGTTCACAGTCAGGGCAATTTTCTTTTGTATCATAGAAATATAGGATCATGGTTGTGTTCTGGTTGCAGTCTGTTTTTATTTTTTTCATGAGGAGCCAGTGTTTTATCTGGAGCGTGGAATAATAGTTTTTCAGGTGAAGGACATCTTTGTTATCTTCGCCAAGCAGGTTTTCCATATGATCCAATCTTGTGGCTATGTTGTACAGTTCGTCTGTTAAAGGTGAGTAGTCTATCATCTCGTTGCATGGGTCTTCTGAGAGCAGGAGATATTGCAGTTCTATTGCGCTGATCTCTGTCCTGAAATCCTGTTCCATGTAGTTGATGGATTCGAGTTTCTTGTCTGAGATGATGCTGCCAAAAAAAATACCGATAATAAAGACTGATGTTGTCAGAGTAAGGACTAATAGGAATTTTGTCTTTGAAAATTGTTTCTTGTCTTTATTCATATACATCAATCTTTTTGTGGTCTTTATTTTTTTATGTCTGTTTATATCTTTCTTATATTGTTATTGATTTAAACAATTTTTGGTCTCTTAGGTTATGTGGATTTTACTGATTTGTGTCCCCATCCGACTTTTTTCCCAAGAATTTTATATATGATGGAGAGCAGCCACCAGTATCCGAATATTATCCAGTAGATTGAAAGGAAGAGCAAGTATGGGAATTTTATGGATGTATCTTCTTCTGAGATCTTTTTAGCAATCCATATAATCGTTATTCCCAGTGAGATTGAGATTATGCCAATGAATGCAAGAGTGCTGAAATTCAGGTAGAACAGGTCCGTGTTTGGGCTGAACATTGCCCAGATATCAAAGTCTATGTTGTACATATTGATTAGGCTTTTGAGTGCGTTGCTTGTTGTAATGAAGATTACATAGAGCAGCATTGTGACTACAAGAGCAACTGATAACAATGATGCAGGCATTATGAGTATTCCAAGGTTGCCGTGTTTTTTGCCGAATAATCTGGTGTATTTTGCGACATTATCAATGAATCCCATGTACCATCTTAATCTTTGTTTCATAAGATCATTCCAGTTATCAGGGGCTACAGTGTATACTGAGGCATTCATAGCGTTTTCAATCATATGGTTCTTGCTTTGTATCCTGAGTGCTATTTCAATATCTTCAGTCAGATTGTTTTCGTCAAATCCACCGTATTTTTTGAAGAATTCTTTCCTGTATATTGTAAAAGGTCCCGGTGTTACATGTATGCTTCCAAGGAGGGAGAATGATTTTCTCAGGAAAACCCCAATCAAGTATTCTATCATCTGGACTTTCTGTAATACTGTCTTTGCATTGTGCACTTTGAGTGATGGTGTGACTGCAGTCACCTTTTTGTTGTTGAAGTAGCCTACCATTTTTTTTAGAGCATCAGGTGCGACGAATGAATCTGCATCAAGACAGCCGATAAAGTCTGTTGTGCTCATCTTTATACCAAGATTCATTGCTGTTGCCTTGCCGCCATTTTTCTTTCTTATGACTGTCAGCTGGTCGCTTGCGAATTTTTTTGCAACTTTGAAGGTATTGTCTGTGCTGCCGTCATCTACAACAATTATATCGAGTTTATCTTTTGGATAATCAAGGTTAAGGAGGGACCTTATAGTCTTTTCTATTGTGTGTTCCTCGTTGTATGCAGGTACGATCACTGTTACAGTCGGTTTTTTTTTGGATTTTGGGTTGGTGAGATTATTCCTGTTCTCAATAAGGGTGATTAGAAAATATAGTGATGTGAATATACCGAAGAATGATACACTATACATTAAGATTTCGCCGAAGGACATTTTGCTGATAACACCTATATTTTGTTATATTATGATGTATTGTTTCAGAAAAGCTTTAAATGTCCTGTTACAGCGTCTATTTTCTCTTCAGAATCCGGACCTATACCGAGCGCTGTTGTTGTACCGGGTTTCAGCTGGGTCCTTCCTGCGTCTTTTATAATTGCGCATGATAGGTTCTGTTTTCTGCATTTTTCAAGAAGAATCCTGAGTTCCTGTTCTGATCCGATCTTTAGTATCACTTTTTTTGTTCCTCCTAATTCCCAGAGTTTCTTTTTGACTATATTTGTCTTTTTGTATGCTTCAAGGGAGGCGTGGCATGACTGGGCGGCTATCTTTCCTGTGCCCATGTTGAGATCAGTCCTTACTATTATTGCCTGTTTCATGTAATTCACTTTGTTGTTATATTGTTACTTTGCTGTTTCTTGTTTTGTTGTTTTTTGGTTAATGATTTTTTGTCTGGTTGTTCTTTAGTTCGCTTTTGTTTTATAGTTTGCGTGAAAAAAGCTGCGGATATAAGTATCATCGGGATGCAGAGCCACTGACCTGTGGTGAGTCCATAGTGTTGAGGCATGTCTTTAAGGAATTCTATAAGGAATCTTATTGATCCATATAGTCCGAGGAAGGCGAATGTGATTGTACCTTTCTTGTGTTTATCGTATCTTTTGTTGATTGATAAGAGTACGGTGAATATTGCGAGGTTTTTTATCGCTTCATATATCTGGGTCGGGTGGCGGTATCCTTCAGCTGTCGCAAATTTTACTGCCCATGGCAGGTCTGTGATTTTTCCATAAAGTTCATGATTCGTGAAGTTTGCCAGTCTGCCAAAAGCTAATCCAAGAGATATCGGGAGGATCAGGATGTCAGTGAGATCAAGGAGAGGTATCTTTCTTTTTTTTGAAAATAGTAGTGTAGCAAGGAATCCTCCTGTGAGTCCGCCATGGAATGAAAGGCCGCCGTTATGGATCATCAGCATCTTTATAGGGTCTGCCAGATAGTATGCAGGATGATATATGAATATCTCAAATGCGCGGGAGAAGATCAGGGAACCTATTGAGATCCATATTACCAGATCAATAAAAGTATCTTTTTTTATGTCGCGCTGGTTTCCTATATGCTGCGCTACAATAAGGGTGAAGAGGATACCGAGTGAGATTACAATACCATAATATCTTATCTCAAATTGCCCTATTGTCAGGAGTACCGGGTCTATTGTGTTTATGAACATTATGAAATTATTAGAACGTAGAATTTATATAAGTTGTAAATTGGTGAGCCATCCCGGATTTGAACCGGGGACCTTCGCCTTGTAAGGGCGACGTCATAGCCAGGCTAGACTAATGGCTCATAGTCTTTCATTTCTTAGTTTTAGCATTATCTTTATAAGGTTTATTGTGATTTTTTTGGTTTTATAAGTATATCAGTATTGGTATCAGGATAAGGAACAGTATATTGTGGAAGGCAAGTATTGGTAGGGCGTATTTTGCGCTGAGATTGTTGCTATGTAGTCTCGGCATGATAAATATTATTATCGGGAACATCAAGAGATTGAGTATAATTAGCTGGAATGGCAGATGTTGTGTATAGATGAATATGTTGAGGGTAAAGTATGAAAGCAGCAGGAATATTGCGCATATTGTGATTGTTTTTTTCTTTCCATATATTGTTGCAAGGTTTTTCACACTGTATTTTTTGTCACCTTTGATGTCTGTTATGTCTTTTATGTTGTTGCTTGCCATGCCTACAAAGAAGCCGATAAGGATGTATATCCATAGTGTATTTGGTATGTTTGCAAAGTTTCCATAAATCGAGTAGCCTGCGATAATGGGATATAAGCCGTAGATCATGTTTATGCTTATTGTGTTCAGAGGGAAGATTTTTTTCATGTGTTTTGAGTATAGATATGAAGTGATGGCAATAAGGAGAAACATTACAGAGCTCAATATGTTAAGAAATATGAAGGCGGTTATTATTCCAATGCTGTAGATCATGAATCCTGTTATGAGAGATTCGTCTTTTCCTATATCTCCTTTTATGATTTCTCTTGTGTTTTGGTATGGATCGCTGTTCTGGTGTTTATCTATATCATAGTCAAAGTAATCATTTATCAGTCTGGTTCCAGCCTGAGCAAGAAAACCGAAGATAAGCGCTGCTGTTATCAGTTCAAAGAGTTGGTAGTTGCCGGATGAACCTATAAGGTATCCTGCTGTAAAAGTGGATATAGCAAAAAACCATTTGAATGGCGGTCCGGATATACTGATAACTGTTCTTATCTTTTTGAGGTTCATGTTACTATCTATGTGTACGGACAATTTTATAAAGTTCTATGTATGCAATATACCATATGAACCTTATTGTTGCTTTTTTGAGGGAGCGGAAAGTTCACCTGTTAATTGTGCTTTCTTATTTTTTCGCTTCATTTTTCAGTGGTTATACTTTGGGTTATGATGTTGGTTTTGTAAATGTTTTCTTTGGGCTTGTCTCAATATTTCTGATATTTTGTTTTGTGTATGTGTATAATTCTTTTATTGATCTTTATCTTGAGAGTGATTCAGGGAAGAAAAATATGTTTGCAGGGGCAGATATATCTAAATCTATGTTGGCATTGTTTTTTGCAGTGATGTTTTTCATGTCTTTATTTGTCTCTTATCTGATTTCAATACAGCATTTTGTTATGATTTCTGTTATTGGTCTTTTTGGTTTCATATATTCTCATCCAAAGATTGGTTTTAAGAGAAGAGGTACTTTTGCAAAATCATTTTCAATTGTGTTTTGCTATATGCTGATGTTTGTTTATTTCGGACTGCTTTTTTCTGATAGCTATCTGGTTATTCTGGTGTTTGCTTTTTATTTTGGGAGTCTTTCTTTAAGCGGAACAATCTTTAGGGATGTGAAGGATAGGAGATCTGATAAATTGAGCGATGTATCAACTCTTGCGACAAGGTTTTCTGATAAAGTTCTTGCCATGTTTTTTGATGTGATTACAGTTGTTGTGTATGGTTTGATTGTGGTTCTCTCACTTGGCGGTGTTTTGAGTTCTTTTTATTTTCTTATGCTTATTGTGGTTCCGTTGAGGTTATATTTTACTGCTAATCTCAGGGCAGGTAGATATCGCAGGGCTGGAAAAGCATCTCTTTACTCTTATATATTTTCAGCTCTAATTATCTTTATTGTGTGGCTTTTTGTGAATGTATATTGAGATGATTGTGTTATGAAAAATGCTGTAAGAACTTCTATCGCTTCGCTGTTTTCAATGGCTTTGATATTCTGTGTTGTGCTTTGCTATATGCTTGTTTCAAAGGAATTTATATTCTCCGTACCGCTGAGTTTTCTTCTGTTCGGGTTGTTTTTTCTAATGCTTGCTATGAGGAAATTTGCGAATAGTGAGGTACATGAAGGGTCAGTGCTTGTGAAAAGGTCGACCATGTTGTTTTTTGCCGGGTTCACTCTGTTGTTTGTGATCTTTTTTACAAGGCTTGAAACAGTTCTTATGGTAGTTGCGTTGTTGATGTATCTGTCTCTGTCTGTGTATCTATTTTATAATGTCAGGAAATTTATGAAATATAAGTAGGATATTTTTTGGATATATTTATATGTTAGCTCTTACATATGTTTTGTATAGGGATTTGTTTTTTTGGTGATAAGATGGATATACTTGGGATGGTAAGGGAAAGGATCATGAAGAAATATAAGACTCCTTCAAAGTCTGTTTCTCGTGTGAAGAAACCATCTGCTGTGAAAAAAAAGAGTGCTGTGAGTTCGGGTAAAAGTAAAGCCGGAAAGAGTACGCGATCTGCAGTCAAAAAGAAAGTCCAGAAGAAAGTTGTTTCTAAAAAATGATTTGTAGATGATTTTTAGTGCTTTTAGACTTATTTTATATCTTCTGTTTTATCTGATAATATATAATCTTTTTTTTATTTTCTTTATTTTATAAAAAACTATATATACTTTGGAATGAATATATATTCATTAATATAATTAAATGAGGTGAATAATATGCCAGGATATGATAAAACAGGACCTGAAGGAAAAGGTCCGAGGACAGGAAGAGGAGCAGGTAGTTGTGCTCCAGGAGTAGAAGAATCAAATAAAGAGAATTTATATGGTCTAGGTAGAGGAGGTCTTCCACGCGGTTGTGGAGGAGGTTTAGGTCCAAATAGAAATAAGCGGCAGGTACGTCCAAGGAATTATTTCGAAGAAGCTAAAAAAAACTAAAGTTGTGAAGAGTATGCCGAGACCAAGAAGATGCAGGCGGATTAGTTGTTGTCCTGAGGTGACCTATTTCAAGCCTGCCGGAGTCAGAATGAGATTTCTTTCAGAAAATATTCTGACAGTTGATGAGTTTGAAGCTGTCAGGCTGAAAGATCTTGAAGGCTTTGGTCAGGATGAATCTGCAGTGAAAATGAATATTTCCCAGCCGACATTTCATCGGCTGGTTATCTCTGCCAGAAAAAAAATTGCTGATGCTATTGTAAATGGGAAGGCGATCAGAATAGATGGAGGAAATTTTGAGTTTGCCGGAGATATAGAAAAATAGATAAATAGGTAAGTTTAATTTCTTGTATTGAATGTAATATGTGCTTTGGTGGTATCTGTGAAATTTTCTTATGTCTCTTTTTGTTTTTTTCTGATTGCTGTATGTTTTCTTTGCGGGTGCAGCGACCAAGATGATTCTATACCTAATGATGTTGTTATAGCTGATAATCTTTCTTTTGAGATGGTTTCTATACAGGGAGACGGGTCTTTTGGTGTTGATGAGTGTAAGTTGCGCGGAGTTGAGGATAAAGTGGTCATGATCACATCAAAATACTGTGGCGCCTGTAAAAGGACTTTGCCTGAGTTTCTAGAGGCTTGTGATGAGATGGGTGTTGAGCCGATTGTACTTGATATAACTATTGACAGTGATAAGGAAATGATAAAATCTTTCGGGGTTGAGGCGCATATCACTCCAACATTTTTGTTTGGATGTAATTATTATATAGGATCTGTACCGAAAGAAGTATATACTGAAAGGC
>DAOVWP010000084.1 GCA_030636615.1 Candidatus Nanohaloarchaea archaeon | reverse complement strand
TGATGTAAATAAATTAAACACAGACGCATATGATGATTATCTAATCGGATCAATCATAGTCCAAAATAACATGAACATCAAACAACTTGAAAATTATGGCATCAGGACAAAAAAAGAATTCCTAAAAGAGATAAATCTAAAAATCAAGACATGCTTAAAACATAGATACAATATCAAAGACCTTGATCAATACTTCAAAAAACTTAAATATATAGATAAAAAAGACAGGATAGATGAACCATGTGAACAGTTTTTCAAAAAATTCCTGAAGAAAGGATGTGAATACTACATACCAAAAGACAGGATAGAATTCAGGTCAATAAAAAAGGGACTTAAAAACACAAATGCTCTGCTGGTCATTGCCCATCCCTCCAGCAGATATATAGGCTTAGACAAAGACACACTCCAAGACCTTATAAACAGAGGAATAGATGGCATAGAAGGTTATTCAATTTCAAGCAATGTAAACTACAGGAAATGGATAGAAAGATTTGCAAAAAGAAACAACCTGTTTCTGACAGGGGGAACAGATTTCCACAATAAAAACAGCCCATACATCCCTGGCAGCTACAATCCACACAACCGGTTAAACTACAAGATTATAAAAAATATGAAAAGATGCTGGAAAAATAAATACAACTGAACTACTAAAACTTACGAGATAGCTCAGAAACAATAGAGTTAAACACTCCATCAATCGACTGCATCCCGTTAATCATGATATATTTCCCCTTCAGCTTATAGAACGCTATAAGTGGCTCTGTTGTACCATGATATATCTCAAGCCTCTTTCTGATTGCCTCAGACTTATCATCATCTCTCTGGTACAACCTATCACCGCACTCATCACAAATACCGCACACTTTTGGAGAATTAGTAACAATGTTATAGGTCGCCCCACACTTGCATACCAACCGTCCTTCAAGCCGCTCAACTATCTGCTCATCAGGACAATGAATCTCAACAACATAATCTATAGCACATATTTTCTCAAGAGATTCTGCCTGACTCACATCCCTTGGAAAACCATCAAGCACAAAACCATTCACGCAATCATCCTGTGAAAGCCGTTTCTTAACCATCTTTATTGTTATATCATTTGGAACAAGATCTCCCTTATCCATATATGATTTTGCAAGCACACCCAACTTACTCTTCTCAGAGAACTCTTTCCTGAAGATATCACCTGTTGCAATATGAACAAGACTATATTTCTTACACACAGAAATTGCCTGTGTACCCTTGCCTGCTCCGGGAGGACCTAAAAATAATAACTTCATAAAATCACAGACTAAAAATAAGATCACAATAATATATATAATCAAATATGAGAACACTTAAATACACACAAAAAGTAAATAATTCTAAGAAGCATAAAACAACAGAAAACACAAAGAGGAGAAACAATTATGAATTCTTGGAGAGCATACGAACTAAATCTACAGAAAACGCTTGGCACTTTCTCAAAAGACGATAATAAGACTATTGAAACTGATATAGAAAAAGATCTGAAAGACATGAATCTACTTAAAACAGATCTAAAAAATTCTGACTAAAAACTAGATAAAATCCCAAAAACAAAACAGAAGTTAGTTTTAACACTGAAACGATATAATCTTATTTATCCTTTCTACTTCCTTAAAGTTTCCAAGAGTAATCATCTGTCTTTTCATCTCAACAAGTTGCTCCCTAGTCATTTTACTCTACCTCTTTTTTATCTTATAATCAACATAACTCCCCCTACCCAAAATAATTCAAACAGCAGGACTCCGTTGAAAAACACACCCTAGAACAACAGAACTTAAGTTCTAAGCGATTGTATTCTTTACTTTAGAGAGAACTAATATTTATAGTTATCGATGTATTGAATATATAAATGTTTTGGTTTATATCAAAAGAACCAATTATAGCAACCTATGCAAATCAATAACGATTGCCGACACAGGCACATCCAGTTCCCAATTATTGAGAACCTGCGGACGAACTTCTCCAATCCCACCAACCAGTTCTTTTCCTTTAAAGATCTGCGCAGATCTTCCTGAAACAAAACACATACAATCCTTCTCCTTTAAAGAAAGGCCAAATCCAAAGACAGAATTAAGTTGATCAAAAAGCGATTTCATGACAGAATACTCTGTATTCACATCAGCGCTTGCAACGACCAACTGTAGATCTTCCCTCACACCTGTATCTTCTGAATCATCAAACCTGAATACTTTCCCAATCTCAAAAAGATTCTGCGGAAACTCATTATGCTTGTTCTCGGAAAGAATTTTGATGAGTCCAGGAAGCAAAGCGTTCCTAAGCGCATCATAATCTTCAGTTAGCGAATTAGACAATCTCACAAGTTTCCCTTTCTTCAGACCCATCTTTTTGTGTTGAACATCATCTGAGGACAGATGATATGATTTGCACTCAATAAATCCTACACCGGCAAGATAATTGCCAAGCCTTCTTTTAAATATGCTCAAAGAAGATTCCTTTGCAATCGTTGCAACTTTTGGGATCTTTGCCTCAACATTCTCATAACCATAAGCAATAGCTATATCTTCAGCAAAATCAACCTGATGAAGTATATCTGCACGATATGCAGGCACAAGAACCTGACCTTTTGAATACCCGAAACCCATCCGACCAAGATACATTTCCATATCTTTTTCACTCAGATCAATCCCAAGAAGTTTTGATATATATTTCCTATCAACTTTCATCCTTGAAGGAGCCAGATCAGGAGTGACATAAGTCTTATCCGGATATTTCAGTTTCATTGAATAGATCTTACCACCCATATCAGCAAGAGCACTAACCACAATATTGAGACAGATCTTAAGTATCCTGAAGTCATATCCACTGCACTCTATAAATACATCTCTTGTCTTTTCCGTAACCATTCCAAGATCATGCGAATTGATTATAGGCGGCATTGAAAGCACCTTACCTGTAGAGTCACTGAAAATTGGATATTTAGACATTCCATTCAGAAGATGT
>DAOVWP010000037.1 GCA_030636615.1 Candidatus Nanohaloarchaea archaeon | reverse complement strand
TATGTCGTAGCCATTTAGAACTTTGCCGAAGATCGTGTGCTTGTTGTTAAGCCAGTCTGTGTTTATAACTGTGATGAAGAACTGACTTCCGCCAGTGTTTGGACCTGCATTTGCCATGGCAAGAATTCCCGGTTCACTGAATGTGAGAGAGTCGTCAAACTCGTCAGGGATATTATAACCCGGACCGCCTGTCCCGTCACCTTGTGGATCACCACCCTGGATCATAAAGTCTTTTATGACTCTGTGGAAGATTGTGCCGTCATAGAAACCTTTTTTTGAAAGGTTTACAAAATTTTCTACTGTTACTGGGGTCAGATCATCATAAAGGCCCAGTTCGATATTGCCCATGTTTGTCTTGATTATTGCTTTTTTCATAAATTTCATCTCTTTTTCTTCTTCTTTTTGAGGCTGCAGTTCTTTTTCTGTTATAGGATATTTTGCTTTTTCTTCAGCAGACCATGCAGCTTTCTGCTCTCTTGCATCTGTGCAGCCGGATAAAATGACTGATGCTGTAATAAGTAGTATGAAAAGTATTGATACAGTCTTCATTAAGTTACACCTGATAGAGATAAGGTGCAATAGTTTTTAATACTTTTTCTTGGTATTTTTAAGTATCTTATTAATCTTTTTGTCAAATTCGGTCTTCTGCTTCTTATTTTCTGTCATATGTCTCTTGCGCAGGATTGTCAGGTAGATAAAGGCAGGGATTATCAGAAAGGCTAGTATTATTATCGGGTTGATTATGTACAGGAATACTGCAATACATATAAGAGTTATGGATATTACAAATTTTGTCGCTGATTTCATATCAGGTTTCACGTCGGTGACTTGTCGTCAATTATAAGAGCTTTCTTTTTGAATTCTTTGAACTCGTCGATTATCCGATCAAGGCGGCGGTCGTGTTTGATCATGACGCTGTTGACCATTGGATCTGTCATGTCTTTTCTAACTTTCTCTATGTTCTCTTTCAGGTTTTTTGTCTCTTCGTCCTGTCTCTTTACGGAGGCGGCAAGGTTTTTGAGACGTTCTGTGTTTGTTTTTTTGATCTCCAGGTCATCGTTGATAATGCTGCGGATAAGCATATTGTCTTTAGCGATGCTTTTTGCCTCTTTTTCAAGTGTGTTGAGATGGTCCTGGATGTTTCTATATATGTTGTTCATCTTTGAATTGTATGCAAGAAAATTGCTTTCGTGGTTCTTGTACAGGGTTTCGAGTCGCTCGATCCTTGCGAAGAGTTCTTTCAGCTCTTTTGAGTTGAACATGAGAAGTATTTGGGTTGATGTATTATATGTAATTATTGTTGGGTTTGATCTTGCTTTGATTTGTTTAGAGATAAATCATCTGTTGTATCTTTGATTGTCCATATTCAGCGCTGCCAGTAATGACTTCAAGATTTTTAAGAATTTTGGTTTTACCTGAACTGTGTGTATGACCACAAAGAATAGTAAGATAAGAATCCGGTCGTGATTCCATGATTGATCTTATGGTGTCTCCTACAGCTTTACATGTAAAATGAGGTAAATAATTGTCGTCAGATATTTTTCCTTCGTGCCAGCATGATTCTTTAAAAGGCGGAACATGTGTTAGACAGATTAATTTATTGTAATGCTTAAGAGCAGTTTCAATATTCTCTTTTAATTGAGCTGCTGCATCATCTCCCAGTTCATGGAGTTTTTGTAACCTTTGAGCTTTTGTCAGTCCCTTAAATTCTTTAATCAGAATATAATCGTTAAGCATTACCTGGGATTTATCATAGTTACCTAATCTTCCATCAGCCCAACTGCTGTGTCCAACCAAAGCAACATCTTTTGTCAATTCAATATAAGGAATATCATCCAGGAAAAATAGTCTATCAGATGCATTTGCTATTTTATGTACTTTTTTTCTGACTTCTAATAAAGAACCATTATAGAAATCATGATTTCCAAGCACAAAGTATATCTTTGAATCAAGAGATTGTTCTAATTTTTGTAGGTAATGAGTGATATTTTGCGCTTCTGCGATATCTCCTCCGATAAAGAGTATATCGGCTGATATCTTATTGACCTGATTAATGAATTTTTCCAAATCCTGGCTCCTAAGAAAATTTAAGTGAAGGTCAGTTGTCCAGGCAATTTTTTTATTGTTCATGATTGTATATAATTTAATTCTTATTTTTAATAATTTTCTTATATTGAAAGAGGGTTTTGTTAATAACTAAATTTTAACAAAGTTTATATATTCTTGTTGTATAATGAAATATATATGGCAAAAGAAGAACAAAAACATGGCATCCCTGCATTACTCTCTTTTTTTATTCCCGGACTTGGTCAGTTGATTAAAGGCGATATAGGAAAAGGTATTTTGATTATCTTAGGAATGATAATAAGTTCTATCCTTATCTTAATTGTAGTAGGCATAATTACCACACCAATTCTTTGGATATGGAACATTTATGATGCATATAATTCTAATTAATTATTCTGTTAAAATTATGTTCCTCATGAAGACTACTATGTCTCTGGATTTTCTACGAAAAAACATATAATTCTAGCTTAATGAAGAAACATTCTTTCCTTGCTCAGTGAATGCATAAGGTAAGTATCTCCTACCACCTTGTGGATATTTTGATGTGCTATTTTGGAACCTTAAGGTTTGTTCAGAACATGTGGTCGCAATTTGCGACCAGTATATTAACCCATCGAATTCGATGGGTTTAAAATTTTGATTATTTATCTATGCGTCTATTTTGTTTCAGAATCAATTATCTCGTTTCTTATGCAATAATTTTTTAGTAAACTTGTCAAAATCTGATTCAAATAATCTGTCTTGAGTTATTTTATATCCCTCAAATTCACTTTCAGCAAATTGTTTTGCAATTTCAGCAGTTACTTTTCCAGAATCATTTAAAACATCTCTTTCATTGAATTTCAAGAATGTATTTATTTTCTTTGACCAATCTTCCATTGTCATCGGGATTTTCCGTCTTGCCTGATCTTCAGCAAAGTCAAGATACATAGTTATTATCCTATTAAGTGATTCAATTTCATCTTTATTTAAGTAATTCTTAGCGATATTGACATCGCTTTTAATTATCTTACCATTTGGTGAATTTTTCCAAGTTGTCAATCCCATATATTTTTTGGATTTATTGGCTCGATGCATTATTAATTCAGCAGCAGTTTCTTTGTGTATTGCATAATGCATCTTATTTTGAACCGTTGCAAAAAAATCTTTTGTTAATTTATCTTCTTTATTATAATCAAGGGCAGTAGCATAAATGTCTGTAATTTTCTGATAGAATTTTCTTTCGCTTGCTCTTATTTCTCTTATCTCTGATAACAAATCATCAAAATATTCTTTCCCTAAAAATGTACCGTTCTTTAATCGTTCATTATCCAAAACATATCCTTTTATGGCGAATTCTTTCAATATATTTGTTGCCCAAATCCTAAATTGTGTTGCTCTATGTGAATTAATCCTATAACCTACAGAAATTATAGCATTTAGATTATAGAAATCTATATTTCTTGATACTTCTCTTAATCCTTCTTTTTGAACTATTAGGAATTTCCTAATAGTTGACTCTTTATTCAATTCCTGTGTTTCAAAA
This sequence comes from Candidatus Nanohaloarchaea archaeon, assembly GCA_030636615.1. Classification (GTDB taxonomy): domain Archaea; phylum EX4484-52; class EX4484-52; order EX4484-52; family GLR71; genus DAOVWP01. Next base: position 2,594 of record DAOVWP010000037.1, on the reverse strand, counting down.
ATATTCTTAAGATGTTCATTAAGTGTCGGAATTGAGACATCAAAAAGCTTAGCCATCATTTTTTGGCTTAACCAAACAGTTTCATCAATAAATTTGACTTCAATTGATTCTTCGCCTTTCTGAGTTGTGAATATCAAGAATTCAACTGTACTATTGTGAATCACTAATTTTTTAGTCATAGTAAATGCCTCTTTCTTTTTTTAATAATTACTCATATATATCCTGTTTATCCTAAGATTGTTTATATATCCTTTTGTTGTGGAGGGCCGCTAGATATATTTAATCAACCTATTAACCTAATTTATTCAATATCTCAAAAACCTCTTTGTCGAATTTAGAAAAAGCAAACCATTTCTTACCAAGATCCTTCAATGATGCTCCGATGTGGTACACTTCTTTATCATCAATAATCATGAACCTGTCATGAGACTTTTCAAATTCTCTAAGTTCTACTAGCGGATATTGAGAATTATACCTTTCTAAATCTAGTCTTAATTGTTTTGTTATATTTTTTGTATAGATAGTAACACCCACATTATCTCTTCTTTTAGAAAACAGTGTCAAAACAGAATCATCAACAAAATTATCGATCAGTATTATTGATTCTTTTGCGCTTCTTATTATGTTGGACACAAAATTGTAAGCATCAAAAATCTGTCCGTCAAAAAAGATTCCCTGTTTGGGCTTAATTTCTTTACTTTCGATAGCATTCAGCACACCCTCTATCTTTTTATCTGTCTCATGCTGCTTTATTTCAAGAGTGTCAAGTCGTTGGAATATTTGTGCATTCGAGCCGATGAAACGGCGCATTGTGATAAAAGCATTGATTATCTGGATACTTACTCTAACTGCAGTATCACTCCTTAAAACAGCGGATAGCATGGCAACTCCTTGTTCTGTAAAGGCATATGGAGGTCTTCTCAGCCCCATTTTATCTTCAGTGGACATCACAATCTGTGATTTCCAAATAGAAAATTCATCATTATTAAGCTGAAAACAATATTGATTCGGAAAACGGACACTATTTCGCTTTACCGCTTGATTTAAAGTTCTCGTATCTACATTGTAAAGTGATGCAAGATCACGATCAATCATGACCTGAACACTGCGAAATGTATAGATCTGGCTTTGGATTATGTTCGGAACTACTAGGTTATTTTCGTTCATTTACCATCACCATTTTTAATCATCGCTTATTCCGTCCCAACTTAACATCACAATTTGTGATTTCAAGACATTTATTTTATTTTCCATAAGCTGAAACATAAAATCTTGAGGAAATCGCTCAATATTTCTCTTTACTTGCTCATTCAATCTTTTAGTCTTAACATCATAAAGCTCCGCCAAATCTCTATCCAGCATCACCTGAAGTCCCCGAATTGTATGAATCTTTGTCCTAATCCTATCCTGAACAATCATTTCCATATTTTTATCTGTTATTTCGTGCAGTATATAGTTTGGTCACATATACAGGGGGCAAACCGGATTTGGATGTATCTATGGCAGTTGCAAAGAAACCATCCCATAACCACAGACACAAAACAAATATAAAGCATTTGTCCTAAACAATTCAATAGTGATTAATTATGTCAGAGACAGACAGCCAGATTGGATATCATAAAGGTTCTCTCGAGTGCCTTCTGAAAGAACGCGCAGAGCTTGTTAAGCTTGTCCAGATTGTGACAGCTATTATAAACATGCACACAGCATCCCTAAAAAAGATTGAGCCTGCATTCAGTCTTGAGGCTTATGCGGAATCGGTCAGCGTCCCTCTTACTTCAGGCGGAGCTGAAGTGGATTCTCTTGCAAAGAAAGATGACAACAAGAAACTCCATGAAGTTGATCCCAACTTCGTAAACTTTGAAGAACAACTGCAGAAAAAGAAAGAGTAAGTGAGTGACTTACTTTATCAGCTTTCTGCCGATTTCTTTTATTTTCCCGAAATCCTTATCATTCGGTCTGTACTTTGCAAACTTGACAAGATCGCACATGCTCAGGCATTCCTTTGTATTGTTTATATATTCCCGACCCGCACTTTTTGAACGAAGCGCTCTTATTGCATCACTGCCGGTCAACTCTTCTTCATTCGGCGCATACTTATATTTAATGTAGTAACGGACAGCTTCTGATACTTTTGAATATGCCTCCTTTTTTCTGCCGTCGTTATAAAGTTCTTCAGATTTTTTTATCATAGACAAAGCATTTTTCTTAAAATTCGGTCTCTTTTTCACAACCATAGAAGATACTCCAACTATATCATCCCCCCCATTATCAACACTTTTTCTCATATAGAGATAGACTAGCAAAAGCACTATAAGAAGAACAATATGCCATTTATGTTTATCAACGAATCCCCGTCCGTCATCAAGTTTTACATCAATCTTCGACTCTTCATCAATCCTGATACTCCGTGCATCTTCCTTTGTCTTGTTTAGGATATTGTCACCGAGTTCATTAAGCTGTCTTGATATATTTTTCATACTCTCTGTCTTGACCTTATCATCCATTGATTGATTATTAATCCGCTCTATTTCATTTTTGACACTCTCAAGTTTTTCTTTGACCTCTGCAGACAACCCCTCATCATCAACCTG
>DAOVWP010000134.1 GCA_030636615.1 Candidatus Nanohaloarchaea archaeon | reverse complement strand
TATCATTTTTTTCATATATAATCACCTAATGGTATTATATAAGATTAATATACTATTTAAATCTTTTTAAAAGATGAAGGCAAGTTAACAACCTTTATATATAAACTAAATATTATTATATTACTATGAAAACTGTAGGGATAATTGGCGGTCTTGGACCCGAAACAACATCAGAGATTTATTTAGATCTAGTCTTCTCTTGTCAAAAAAAAGACAAGATTCACAGACCTTCAATTATAATTGCCAGCGTCCCTCTGCCTTATGCAATTGAAGAGGATGCAATCTCTAAAAATATAGGTATTGAAAGATGCTTGCCTTTCATAATTGCTGAAGCAAAAAGATTGGAAAAATCCGGCGCAGATTTTATCATTATGCCTTGTAATTCTCTTCATATCTTCATCAAAGAGATAAGATCTACTGTCAACATACCTGTTTTAAGTATTGTTGAAGAGACAGTGAAATTCCTCAAAAAAAACAATTTTAAGAAAGTTGGAATTGTTTCAACTTCTGCCACGATTAAGAACAAATTATATGAAAATGCATTTGAAGAAAATGGTATAGGTTATGCGACTCCTGACGATTTCCAACAGGCCAAGATGGGAAAATTCATTCTTAATCTCGTTACTGGAATGCAAAATAACAAGGATCGGGAAGAACTTATTCACATTATCAATGATTTTGAAACAAAAGATGTTGACTGTGTTGTTCTTGCCTGCACAGATCTCCAGTTATTGATTCCAAAACATCCGACTTTGAAGATATTTGATACGATGAAAATCTTTGCGGATGCGACTGTTGAGAAAATTTTAGAATAGTCAAAACCACTTATATCTGCTTATCTAACATACTTCAAGAATTTTTCTCTGGATATACCTAAATCTTTTTTTATGATTTTATTCATAAGCCCGGGGCCAATCTCTTCACCAGAATGATATGGGATAGTAGTTCTTCTTCCATCTTTATGTTTGTATACCATATGACTTCCAGTAGTGTGACTATAAACAAATCCTACTTTTTCTACTACTTTAGCTAAATCCTTACCACTTAATTTAGGCAATATTGCCAAGAACTACACCTCTATATGTTGAACCCCTACAAATTCATCATATACTTCAGATTTTTCCTCAGTTTCTAAATATGCTTTAATTGCTTCTTTGGTTCTCTCAATAAGTTGATCCATAGACTTAGCTTGTGTATGACAACCAGGCAGTCCAATAACTTCCGAAACAAGCCATCCTGCTTCATCCTTTTCAATTATTAATGTATATTTTTTTGTCATATAACTATTAGTACAATAATAGTTTATAAAATTTGCCTTTTTTAGTTGACTTTATAAATCACCAATCTTTTGTATCTACTCTAGAGCGGGCACATAATATTTTTATACTATCTTAACCATATAATAACTAAGTTAATGTGGGGTTATATATATGAAAAAACTGTTGATTTATAGCATTATTGTGGGAGTATTATTTGCAACTGCAGGAATTGTTTCTGCAGGTGGTGGTCCGCAGGCTCAAAAACAGAATGGGGGAAATGCAGATCAATGTACTACTATTCAGGATGGCACACTGCTTAACTCTGGTGGAGATATAATTACAACCGGTTTCGACGAATGGGGATACAATTATCAGGGACGCATTTTTAATGGAATGTATTGTGATGCCTACAGGGATGCTGACTGGTGTCAAGAGTATAAAGACATAAAACTACAGATGAAATGGAACGACGCTTGGTTGAGCAACAAGGATTGTGATGGTGACAGCTTACTTGACAGACACCATGGTCATGATAGCTACATCGGTTCAGGTGCCTGGT
>DAOVWP010000111.1 GCA_030636615.1 Candidatus Nanohaloarchaea archaeon | reverse complement strand
CTGCACGTCAAATCCTTCAATGACTGGTGATGAGTAGAAATCCAGCCCTTTTTCATCTGCTAGAGCCAATACTTTTTCAATTTGTTCTTTTATGTAGTAGTCTGACCCAAAACCGCATTCTTCAATGGTTTTTGTCAAAGCATCCTTTATTATCATATAAATCTTCAGTCCTGTCATTTATGCCTTTATTTTTTCGTCTTTTCTTCCGTGGAATATTTCTGTGACGTCTTCTGCATCTTCAAGAGAATCAAGAAATGCCTGATACTTGCTGTTCTTTTTTTGGATGCCGATTATTTCTGAGTATTTTGCGTCCATGTGCCTGTATGTTGAGTAGATTAGTGAGAAGTAGCTGTTTACATGCTGTGCCATTCTGTCGTATCTTCCCCATTCTACCTGAGAATTATGTAATCTTATGGCCTGGAGTTTTTTGTTCATCTGGCTATCTATGTTGACTTTCAGGATATTTTCAAGTTCTCCCGGATTGTGGTAGTATAAAGGGAATAACCATACAATGTAATGGGCTTCAATAGGTGTTTGCGCAAGTTTTATTGCATTGTGGCCAATCTCGTATGTTTTCCTGTGGTCGGGGTGGCCTTCCGCTTTTCCAGGTATGAAAACTACATCCGAGTCTTTTATCTTTTCTGCGATGTCTTCTGTTATTGTCTTTATTTTATGTTCAGCCAGGTCTTTCATTTTGCCGTCTTCTATATTATAGTTGTGGAATTCTAAGATATTAAGAAATTCTCTTTCATTTTTTGCCTCTTTCGCTCTCATATCTTTTATGGTATCCGGCTCCAGATTGCCACCGTGCCTGCCGTCTGTCATGATTATGTATGAGACATCCCATCCTTTTTCCAGAAGTTTCAGCAGCGTTCCGCCTATGCTGATCACTGCGTCATCGTCATGTGGCTGGATAAAAGTTGCTTTCATGTGTTTTCACTTTTTCTTGTTTTTTTCAGTCATTGGACATTTTCGCTCTTGTGTCCTTTATCTTTGTTTATATTTTCATTCCTGAACAGGCAATCATCTTCTCCGAGTTTTTCGCAGATGCACCATGTGTAATTGTCTGTTCTTTTAAATATTGTCTGAATTCCTGTGTGCGGTATATCTTTCAGATCAAAGCATCCTAAATATTTTGTAGTTCCTAACTGTTCAAACCAGTCTATTTTTTTGCTGCCTGTGAGTTCATATGTGTTGCAGCCTTCTGCGCAGCAGGCTGAGACCTTGACAACTTCTCCATCTTTTTCTGTCCTGTAAAGCTCGTAATTGCCCGGGCTGATGCAATGTGTTTTTTCTATCATTTTAGATCACTTTCGGTTACTTTGTCTTATAATTCCAGAAATCTTTAAGCACTTATTTTTGATATTTCTTATATGCCTTTGACTGTTATCTGTTTTTGTATGATGGATTATTACGAAATGAAATATGTATGCGAGATTTAATTCTTTTTAAAAATCCAGATTTCATAATCAAATTCCTGATTTTCTTCCTTTTTAAATTCCCTATAGCTTTTTTCGTATACGGGCTCAAAGAATTCAGATATAATGCTTTTGATGTTGTCCATAAGCACCTTTCTTGATATCGGACCTTCCGGGTAACCTTCCTGATCTATTATGTTGGCCATTACAAGAATGCTGTCTTGTTTTTGTATCTTATGGAGCTGGCTGAAACAGTTATACATATCTACAGGAGTGATTAATGCATTCAGGTAGAGTACAGATTCGCTCCAGAATGTCAGGTCTGAAGAATTTTCAGGCAGGTTGTATATTTCTTTGGTTATGTCTCCTTCTGTCAGCGTTATTCTTCCTTCTTTAATGTATTTTTCCAGTCTTTTATTTGCTCTTTTAATAGCATTATAAGATATGTCTATTCCTGTTATATGCGCGTTTTTGAATTCATCTGCGAGCTTTTTTGTATACACGCCTTCAGCGCAGCTAATCTCTAATATCTGCTGTGGGTCTGGTCTGTATTTTTTTGAGACGTCTGTCTGTCGTCCGTATTTTGTTTGTTCATATTCTGAAGTTTCAAAGGCCCAAGGGTCCTCTGTTTTAAAATCCTCTTCGAAAAGAGCACGGTATGTATCAGGATCTATTCCTTTTTCAAAAGGATTGCTGCTGTCTTTTGCCATTGATTTTCACCTTTTTTAAAAATAAAAAAGGGAAGTTTATTGAATACCCCACATTGCTGTATAATCCGTCAGATAATTGTATTCAATAATTCCTGTGACTTCAAGGACATGGCCGTATGGTGGTGTCATCCCGGCTTTTCTGCCAATCACAGT
>DAOVWP010000066.1 GCA_030636615.1 Candidatus Nanohaloarchaea archaeon | reverse complement strand
TGGCGTGATGGTATGTCTCCTGCGAGATAGAGATGGAATTCTGAAAATATTTTTAGCTTTTTTGCTTTCTGGTTGAAGTATCCTGCCGGTCTTATACATTGTTTAATTATCCGGGTGTCTGAAGATATTATTGATTCAGGTGAGAGAATGTTACTGTTTTTTAGATTCCTGATTGATTTTTCTACATTTAGCCATGCAGTGTTCTGGGTGAGGATTGCGCCTATACAGATCTCGAATACTTGACTGCCGTTTTTTGGGTAGGAATAGTCGTTCTTGTGGTAGTCATTTCGGTTGTTAGTATTGTTATTGTTGTTTATGTTAATAATCGGCCACCAGCCCTGTGGGCCATATAGATTCATCAATTTTGTGTAGATTTTTTCTGCAGAATTTGTATGCATAAGTAGTATTTTTATGTTAGAAATATATCTATATAGGTTGAATAATTATCTGGTAGATTATGAAAAAAACCATATTGTCTTTTTTGCTGAGTGTTGCGCTTCTTGTCTATATTATGGAAGTCATCGGGTTTGGTGATATTGCAGAGAAGCTGCATAGTCTTGATGCTTCTGTAATTGCATCTGTCTTTATTCTTACTGTTGCTATAAGTCTCACTGATTGTTTCAAGTGGTCTTTGTTTCTTTTTAAGATCAGGAAAATAAATATTTTAAAGATTGTGCCGGTATATTTTGCAGGAGAACTTTTTAATGCGCTTACTCCCGGGGCAAAGAGCGGAGGAGAAGTTATAAAGGCGCATTATATATCAAAGATTTCAGGTATATCACATTCACGGGTTTATGCGACAATACTGCTTGATCGCTCAATACTTCTGTTTGTGTCTTTTGTATGTGTTTTATTTTCTGTTATCTATACTCTGCTTTTTCTTGAAATACCTTTACTTGTGACAGATTTGTTTAGGGTAGGTATTGGCGTGGTTGTGTTGTTATCTTTACTGATTATAATTGTTAGGGAGCATATAGGCAGGACAAAGCACGAGACTTTTTTTCGTCTTCTCAGTTATGTGTATAATTTTTGGCTTTTTGAGTTTTTGAGAAAACGGTTTGTGACCTATAAAGCTTTTGAGAATTTTGTGGTAAAGTGTTTTGATGAGTTTATGGAGTCGCTTCATGTTCTTGTTGAGCATAAGAAAGGAGTTGTGTTGAATCTATTTTTTTCCCTTTTTATATTTTTTCTTGTGTATTTCAGGATTTGGGTCATTTTTGCAGGATTAGGGTATGAGATTAGTATTGTCTCTATTATTATTGTTGTAACACTTGGATCTTTTGTAAGTTATTTTGTACTTACTCCGGGAGGTGCTGGCGTGAGCGAGATTGCTTTGATCAGTCTTTATGTCGCTGTTGGCGTTGATCCACATATTGGAGCAATTGTTGCGCTGGTGGATAGGGGTATGTATTATATTGTTAGTTTTGGTCTTGGTTATACTGCAAATGTTTACATGAGATTTAAGGTTTAGGTATTTTTATTTAAAATCTTGTGTGTCACATATATCATATGGGTCTTTTTGATTTCTTAAAAGTGTTTCGTGCCAGCGAAGAGAAGAGTGAGATTCCTGAAGAAGCAGAAAAAATCAGGCTTGATAAATTGTCTGCTTGGGTAGAAACTCTATCTAAGAGTAAAGTTGATGGTATCAGTTCTGATCTGTTAGATGCAGGGAAAAGAATTTCTGAAGAGAAAGAGAAGATGGAAGAGAGTATAAGGAAACTTGAGAAGGCCGAGCTGAATGCTCGCGGTCATGATGAGCGGGTGAAAAGCATAATAGAGGGTAACCGGAAAGCTTATGTTCAGAAAGTAGATTCATTTTTAAGAGAGATTGAACCGCCACAGACATTTGATGAATCTGTCCGTTTCTGTGGTTCTTTTGACAAAGCACTTAGTTATTTTGGGAAGGGAACTATCAGAAATTATAAGATTACGCATGAGTTTTTTCTTGAGGATGCCGGTACAGTTTCTGCAAGCCTGAAAAGTCTGGCGGATATTGTTGGTAAGGTTAAAAAGATTGTGAAAAAGGTTGACATATCAGCGATTGAAGAGTTGAAGAAATGTGTTGCTGAGATTTTGGGTGAAGTAGGCCGCAGAGAAAGTCTATGGGATGATATAAGAGTTGCTGAGGGTAAATTGAGGGAGAGTAGTTCGAGAATTAAAGAAAAAGAAAAGTTGATCACTGAACTGGAAGATGGCAGCAGGTATAGGGAATTTGCAGAACTTCTTGAGAAGAAAAAGTTGCTTGAGCAGGAACTTAATGAGTTGAAGAGCGGACCGCTTCACCTGTTTTCAAGTGTCAATGCTGCTTTAAGAAAATATGAAAGGATCAATCCTGATTCTATAATGATCGGGAGATATGTGGATGACTGGTTAAAGGCGCTTGAGGATGATGATAGTTTTGAGATTGTTGAAATTGCAGGAGTTGTGAGGGATTGTGTTGCAAAAGGAGAAGTAGAGATGAAAGAGAAGAAGAAGGAGAAAGTTTTGCAGGAGCTTGGAAGGTTTGAGAAGAGTTATTTTGAGACTTTTTTGAAGAAGTACAGAAAGCTTATGGATAATGTCCTGAATATTGAGCAAGAACTTGAGAAAATGAAAATTGTGAGAGAGATTGAGGAGTTGAAAGATAGTGTAAGGAAAGATGTTGCGATGAGAAAGAGTGAGAAGATTAAGGTTGAAGAGATGAAAAAGGAGAGATCTGAGATTTCTATAGATGGTCTGGTAAATGCGCTTGAAGAGAAAATTGCTGATGCTACCGGAAAAAAAGTTGAGATAATTGTTGGATAGGAAGATTAAGCTTATCTATATGTTGCTGGTGTAAGATGATGGTCTTGTTGTCAAAGTCAAGGTATATGGATGGGCTGCAATGTCCAAAACTCTTGTGGTATAAAGTAAATGATCGTAAGGCGTTTTCGCAGTTGTCTGATGCACAGCGGCGTGTATATGAACAGGGTACAAAGGTGGGTGAGCTTGCCTGTAAACGGTATAGTGATGGGTTATCTGTTGGTTGTGAGTATGATTCTAAAAAGAATGCTGCGAAGACTGCCGAGTTGTTAGAGTTGCGTAAACCTCTGTTTGAGGCTGGTTTTATTTTTGGAGATTGTTATTGCAGGGTGGATATTCTTGTACCTTCAGGAGATAATGAGTGGGATCTGATTGAAGTAAAGAGTACGACTTCTGTGAAAGATGCGCATATAAATGATGTGTCTTTTCAGTTGTATTGTTTGCATGGATGCGGGATCAGGATCAGAAAATGTTTCCTGATGCATATAAACAATAAGTATATCAGAGATGGTGATGTTGATGTATCCAAGCTGTTTGTGAAAAGTGATATTGCTGATCAGCTGGTTACTGTAGGTATTGGATTGGAAGTCAGGAAAATGCTGAAAGTTGTTGGTTCATCTTGTCCTGATCCTGAGATTGGTGTGTTTTGCGACAAGCCTTACAAGTGTGATCTTAAGAATTTATGCTGGAAATCCATGCCTGAAAATAATGTGTTTGATTTGTGCGGTTCTAATAAGTTGAGCCAGAAACTCTTTGAGGATGGAGTGGAGCTTATTGCTGATATAACTGAGCGAGTGAAACTTAACAGTAAACAGCAGATACAGAGGATGTGCAGCATAAGCGGCGAGGATAATATTGATAAGAAAGAGATCTCAAATTTTTTTGGAAAGCTTGAGTATCCGCTTAATTATCTGGATTTTGAGACCTATGCATCTGCTGTGCCTATGTGGAATGGTGTAAAACCGTACCAGAATATTCCTTTCCAGTTTTCTTTGCATATCCAGAAAGTTTCT